>JALYTU010000132.1 GCA_030854125.1 Actinomycetota bacterium
GCGCCGGGCCGAGCAGCGCATCGAGGCCGTGCGTCCCTACGCGGACGCCATCCGCAAGATGACCCGCCAGGCCGCCGAGGCGGCCGGCGACGTGCCGCGACTGCCGATCCTGGCCGAGCACGAGTCCGAGAACAAGGTCGGACTGCTCGTGGTCGCCGGGGACCGCGGTCTGGCTGGAGCCTTCAACTCCAACGCCGTCCGGGCCGGCGTCGCGGCCGCGCGTGAACACGCGGGGGAGGGACGCGAGGCGACCCTGTTTGCCTCCGGGCGCCGGGCGGCGTCCTCCCTGACCTTCCGCGGCTTTGAGCCGGCGGACAGCTTCACCGGCTTCAGTGAGCGGCCCGCCTTCGCAGACGCACGCTCGATCGCCGAGCGGCTGATGGCGGCCTACATCGACAATGAGGTGGACAGGGTCGAGATCTTCTACAACGGTTACGTCTCGCCGCTCACGCAGGAGATGCGGCGCGAGACGCTGCTTCCCCTGCAGAAGGCCACCGTGCTCGGGGACGATGACGGGGACGGTTCCGAGGATTCCGAGCGCGACAGCTCACAGCCGAAGGCTCTGGTCGAGTACGAGCCCGAGCCCGAGGAGATCCTCGGCCGGCTCGTCCCCGACTACGTCGAGATCTCGATCTACCGCGCGCTGCTGGAGTCCAGTGCCTCCGAGCTCGGAGCCCGGATGACCGCGATGCGCAATGCGTCGGAGAACGCCAGCAACCTGATTGAGGATTACACGCTCCAGATGAACCGCGCGCGCCAGGCGGAGATCACCCAGGAGATCATGGAAGTCGTCGCCGGCGCGGAAGGGCTCAGATAATGCTCGGCCCGGCGCCACCACCCCAGGAGAAACCAGATATGTCTGCCACCACTGAAGAGACCACCACGAGCGACACCGGCGATCGCAATACGGGCACGATCGTGGAGATCCAGGGCGTCGTCATCGAGGCCGTGTTCCCCGACAAGATGCCCGAGATCTACAACGCGATTCTCGTCAAGCGGCCCGAGGCCGCGCGGGCCGAGGAGGACGAGGATCTCGCCGCCGCCAATTCGGAGTACCTCGTCTGCGAGGTCCAGCAGCACCTCGGCGATGACCGTGTGCGCGCGGTCGCGATGGACACCACCGACGGGCTCTCCCGCGGTACCGAGGTGATCGACACCGGCGCGCCGATCACGGTTCCGGTCGGCCCGGCCACGCTGGGGCGGATCTTCAACCTGCTCGGCGAGCCGATCGACTTCGGTGACCCGATCGCCGAGGACAACGAGCGCTGGCCGATCCATCGCCCCGCACCGTCGGTCGAGTCCCTGGCCCCGACCACGGAATTGTTCGAGACCGGTATCAAGGTGATCGATCTGCTCGCGCCCTACGCCCGCGGCGGCAAGGTCGGCCTGTTCGGCGGCGCCGGCGTCGGTAAGACCGTGATCATCCAGGAGCTGATTCACAACCTCGCCCAGGAGCATGGCGGCCTGTCGGCCTTCTGTGGGGTCGGCGAGCGCTCCCGCGAGGGCAACGACCTGTGGTTGGAGATGAAGGAGTCGGGCGTTCTGGACAAGACGATGCTCGTCTTCGGCCAGATGAATGAGCCCCCCGGAGCCCGCATGCGCGTGGCCCTGTCGGGACTGACCATGGCCGAGTACTTTCGCGATGAGGAGGGCCAGGACGTGCTGCTGTTCATCGACAACATCTTTCGCTTCGTGCAGGCGGGCTCCGAGGTCTCGGCGCTGCTGGGCCGGATGCCCTCCCAGGTCGGCTATCAGCCCACGCTGGAGTCCGAGATGGGCCAGCTGCAGGAGCGGATCAGCTCGACCCGCAAGGGCTCGGTGACCTCGATCCAGGCCATCTACGTCCCGGCCGACGACCTCACCGACCCGGCGCCCGCGTCGGCCTTCGCCCACCTGAATTCGACCACGTCGCTGTCGCGGGCGATCTCCGAGAAGGGCATCTACCCGGCCGTCGATCCGTTGGACTCGACCTCGACGATCCTCAAGCCCGAGATTGTCGGCGAGGAGCACTTCTCGGTCGCCAACCGGGTCAAGGAGGTGCTGCAGCGCTACAAGGAGCTGCAGGACATCATCGCGATCCTCGGCATCGACGAGCTCTCCGATGAGGACAAGGTGACGGTCAACCGCGCC
Source organism: Actinomycetota bacterium (assembly GCA_030854125.1). Lineage (GTDB taxonomy): Bacteria > Actinomycetota > Thermoleophilia > Solirubrobacterales > Solirubrobacteraceae > Palsa-465. The sequence continues at coordinate 2,131 of JALYTU010000132.1, forward strand.
CGCAAGCTCGAGCGCTTCCTGTCCCAGCCGTTCTTCGTCGCCACCCAGTTCACCGGCATCGAGGGCGAGTACGTGCCCGTCGCCGAGTCGATCCGCGGTTTCTCGGAGATTCTCGAAGGTAAGCACGATGAGGTGCCCGAGCGCGCCTTCTTCATGAAGGGCTCGATCGACCAGGTGGTGGCCGAATCAGGTGGCGACAAGGACAAGGGCAAGGACAAGGACAAGGGCAAGGACGAGGCGCAGGACGAGGACTCCGACGACAGCTCGCAGGACACGAGCTCACACGACACCAGTGCCGAGAGCGCCGATGACACGAGCTCAGAGGGCGCCCGCGGTACCGGGGATCTGTCTGAGGCCAGTTCGAGCGCCGAGAAGGAGTAGCCGGTGGCCCACACCCCATTCCCGGTCGCGATCCTCACCCCCGACGGCGAGGTCTTCTCCGAGGAGGTCGAGATGGTCTCGACCAAGACGGTGGTCGGCTCGATCGGCGTCCTGGCCAACCATTCGCCGCTGCTGGCGATGCTCGACCCCGCCGAGCTGCGCCTGCATCGTTCCGAGGGCGGGGACGTCGTGCGCTTTGCCCAGGCGGAGGGGTACCTGCAGGTCGCCCACGACGGCAGTGTGCTGCTGCTCGTCGAGGAGGCTCACGATGTCGATTCGCTGAACGCCTCCGATCTGCAGGAGCGCCTGCAGCAGGCCGAGCGTGAGCTGCAGGACGCCGGTGAGGACACCGAGCGCCGTCGTGTCGCCGAGCGCAGCCAGCGCCGCTTCGAGACCTTTCTGAAGCTTGCCCAAGGGGGTTAGACGCCCTGCTGGACGAGTGCACCCTGGCCCAGCGGTTGATCCGCTACGAGACCTCGCGGCCCGACGAACTCGTCGCCGCCGCAGGATTTGTCCGGGGGTGGATCGAATCCCGGGAGATCGAGGTGCGCGACGTGGCCCACAACGGACTTTCCGTGCTGATCGCCGAGGCCGGCTCGCGTCGGCCCGACGCTCCGTGCGTGGTCCTTCACGGCCATCTCGACGTCGTGCCGGGTCGCCCCGAGCAGTTCGAGCCGGTGATCGAGGGCGACCGCCTGATCGGCCGCGGCGCCTACGACATGAAGGGCGGTCTGGCGGCGATGATGTGCGCGCTCAAGGACGCCGACGATCAGGACGCGATCCGGGTGCGTCTGATCTGCGTGCCCGACGAGGAGTCCGAGGATCTCGATGAGCGCTCCACCGACGCGATGGTCTCAGCCCACGGCCTCGGGGGTGACTTCGCGATCACCGGCGAGCCGACCAACCTGCACATCGGGATTCAGGCCAAGGGTGTGCTCGTGCTGCGGATCGTCGTCCACGGGCGGGCCGCGCACAGCTCGACGCCCTGGCTGGGCGACAACGCGGTGCTCAAGGCGATCGACGTCTTCCGGGCGATCGAAAGCCTGCCCTTCTCGCGCGAGTCCTCGGAGATGTTCGACCGGCCGTCGATCAATCTGGGGCGGATCGAGGGCGGCGACGCGCTGAACAAGGTTCCGGACCGGTGCGAGATGGCCGTCGACGTCCGCTACCTTCCCGGTCAGGACCCGGGCGAGATCCTCGCTCAGGTCCGTGCGATTGCCGGCATCGACGTGACCCGCACCTTCATCCATCCGCCCGTCACTGTGTCCCCGTCCGATCCCTACGTCCGGGCCCTGCGTGATGCCGTGTCGCGCGCGCGGCCGGAGGTCCAGGCCCTCAGCGTCGGCCGCGACGGCGCCTCAGACGCCGCCGCTTTCATCGAGGCCGGAATCCCGGCGGTCGAGTTCGGGCCTTCGGGCGCCGGACACCACGGCCCCGAGGAGTGGGTCTCGATCACCTCGCTGAGCCGCTACCGTCAGGCCCTGGGCGACTTCGTGCGCACGCTGGCAACCGCCGGCGTGGCCGGCGGCGCCAGGCTCGGGCAGACCACTGCGGGCCTGACGGCGATCGACGGAGGCCGCGCGTGAACCTGCTGCCCCACAGCCGCCGGGGGAGCCTATGGCGCTTCTTTGTCGCTGCGGTGCTGATCATCTGCTCGACGGCCGCCGCCACCGCGGTCGCCGGTTTGCTGCAGTTCAAGCAGCTCGGTGCTGATTTCAACGGCTCTCCGTCTATTGCCGGGGCTCAGGTGACCGTCCCGCAGCCGGGCAACCCGCAGACGATTCTGGTGATCGGCTCTGATCATCGCATCGGGGACGCGTTCAACAACGCGCGCACCGACACGATGCTGCTGATCCGCCTCAACGGCGACTCGCAGACGATCAACGTGATGTCGATCCCGCGCGACCTGAAGGTGACGATCCCCGGGGTCGGGGTCTCCAAGATCAACGCCGCCTACTCAGCCGGCGGTCCCAACCTGCTGATCAAGACGATCCGGGCCAACGTGTTCCCGGACCTGCACGTCAGCCACATCGTGGACGTCAACTTCGGCGGCTTCCAGGCCCTGGTCAATGCGATCGGCTGCGTCTACGCCGATGTCGATCACCGTTACTACAACAACACGCTCTACACCAACTATTCGAACATCGACATCCAGCCCGGCTACCAGAAGCTGTGTGGGGCTGACGCGCTGGCCTTCGTGCGCTTTCGCCACACCGACTCCGACATCGTGCGCAACGCCCGCCAGCAGGATTTCATCCGCTGGGCCAAGGACCAGTACGGCGTGGCCAGCATCGTCACCAACCGGGACCATTTGCTGCGGATCTTCGGCGCCCACACCCAGACCGATCATGACCTGCACACGGGCAACGGCTTCGAGAACCTGTTCAACCTGGTCGCGTTCTCGGCCGGTCATCAGGTCAAGCAGGTCAGGTTTCCGGCCCAGATCCAGCCCTGCACGGCGTCCTCCTGCTTTGTCACCGCAGACCGCACCGCCGAGGCAGCGGTGTTCCACACCTTCATGAGCGCCACCCACAGCGGGTCGGTCAAGGCGGCGGCCAAAGCCACCGGCGGTGCCAATAAGAAGAGGAGCGGCGCCAAGCTGTCGGTCGCCGGGCTGACCGTCGACACCCTGGACGGCAAGAGCCAGGTGGCGGCGCTCGGCCAGGTCGGGATGCCGGTCTACTACCCGAAGCTGATCGTCGGCAATACCAACTACTGCTCGAGCCTGACCACCTACTGCCCGCTGGAGACCGCCAGCCCCGGCTCCTACCCGCGGGCCTACCGCCTGCGCGACCGCCACGGACATGCCTATCCGGCCTACCGGATGACGCTCGTGCTGAACTCCCTGCTCGGCCAGTACTACGGCGTGCAGGGATCGACCTGGACTAATCCGCCGCTGCTCACCAGCCCCCTGGAGACCAAGGTGGTCAACGGCAGGAGCCTCGAGATCTACGAGCAGGGCGGAAGCATCACCAACGTGGCCTGGCACACGCACGGGGCCGTCTACTGGGTCTCCAACACGCTGACGACGGACATCCCCAACCGCGAGATGATCAACCTTGCGGCCTCGCTGACCCGCTGATCGCGACCCGCTAGCCTCCGGCGCTTCATGAGCTCCGAGCGCGAACCGATCGCCGTGATCGGCACCGGCTACGTCGGCCTGGTCACCGCTGCGGGGTTTGCCGAACTGGGCAGCGAGGTCTGGTGCGTTGACATCGACGCCGAGAAGATCGCCGGTCTGCAACGCGGCGAGATTCCGATCTACGAACCCGGGCTGGCCGAGAGCGTGGCCCGCAACCGCGCGCGGATGCACTTCTCCACCGAGCTGTCCGACGCGCTGTCCGCAGCACGGCTGCTGTTCGTGGCTGTCGGCACGCCGCCCACCTACTCCGGCGATGCCGACCTGTCGTCGGTCAACGCGGTCGTCGCCGAGATGCCCGCCTCGGATCGCCACGCGTTGATCATGAAGTCGACCGTGCCCGTCGGAACCGGGGTGGCGATTCGGCGCGGCTTCCGTGAGCAGGGTAAATCGGGCTTTGCCTACGTGTCCTGTCCGGAGTTCCTCAAAGAGGGCTCGGCACTCGAGGACTTCATGGCGCCCGACCGTGTGGTCATCGGCGATGACGGCAATTGGGCCGGTGACGCGGTCGCGGCTCTGTATGCGCCGCTGAACAGCACGCTGGTGCGCACCGACGTGGCCAGTGCGGAGATGGTCAAGCTCGCCGCCAACGCGTTTCTGGCCACCAAGATCTCCTTCATCAACGAGATCGCCAACGTCTGCGAGGAGACCGGCGCCGACGTGCTCGAGGTCGCCCGGGGCATGGGCCTGGACCAGCGGATCGGCCGCCACTTCCTGCGGCCGGGGATCGGCTTCGGCGGCTCGTGCTTCCCCAAGGATGTGTCGGCCCTCAAGCAGCTGGCCGGCAACTCCGGGTATCACTTCCAGCTGCTGACTGCGGTCATCGAGGTCAACGAATTGCAGAAGCGACGCGTGGTCGGCAAGCTCCAGAAGCACCTCGGCTCGCTGGTCGGCAAGCGGGTGGCGCTGCTCGGGCTCGCCTTCAAGGCCAACACCGATGACATGCGCGAGGCCTCGTCGCTCGTCCTCTCTGCGCGGCTACAGGCCGACGGCGCCCAGGTTGTCGCCTATGACCCGATCGCTGAGGCTGAGGCTCGCAAGCTGATGCGCAACGTCACCTTCGCCCCCTCGGCGGTCGAGGCGTTGGACGGCGCTGACGCCTGCGTCGTGGTCACCGAATGGCCCGAGTTCGGAGACCTGGACTGGGCCAAGGTCCGGGAGCGGATGGCCGGCAACCTCGTGGTGGACGGGCGCAACTTCCTGGACTCTGAAGCGCTGCGCGCGGCCGGCTTCGTGTACGAGGGCATCGGGCGCTGATGGGGCTCGGGGCGGTCCGGTCGTGCAGGCCCTGATCCTCGCCGGCGGTGAGGGCACGCGGTTGCGGCCGCTCACTTCGCGCGTTCCCAAGCCGGTCGTGCCGCTCGTGGACCGGCCGTTCATCGCCTACATGATCGAGTGGCTCAAGGGCCACGGCGTGACCGAGGCAATCCTGTCC
>JALYTU010000759.1 GCA_030854125.1 Actinomycetota bacterium
GGGTCGCCGCGGCCGCCGTGACCGGCCTGGTCGCCGATGACATCTCCAACGGACCGCGCCTGTTTCGCCGCGCGACCGCGCCGCGCCGGACGACCTGGAACGTCGTCGGCGCCTGCGGCGAGCCTGACGCGCCCCGGACCCTGGTTCTGCTCGCCCACCACGACGCCGCGCCGACCGGGGCGATCTTCGATGACCGCCTCCAGGCCTGGCTCGGCGAGCGTTTCCCGGGTGTGCTGGAGCGCATCGACACCTCGCTGCCGCTGTGGTGGGCGATGCTCGCCGGTCCCGCGCTGGTCGGGGCCGGGGCGCTGCGCGACCGGCGCGCGATGATCGGTGCGGGCTTGCTCGCCTCGGGTGTCGCGGTCGCCGCCTTCGAGGACATCGCCCGCTCGCCGATCGTGCCCGGCGCCAACGACAACCTCACGGCGGTTGCCGTACTCGTGGCGCTCGCCGAGCGGTTGCGCGAGGCGCCAGTACCGGGACTGCGCGTGCTGCTGGCCTCCTGCGGTGCCGAGGAGGTCGTGCAGGGCGGCATCTACGGCTTCGCCGCCCGGCACTTCCCGCGGCTGGACCGGGAGCGGACGTGGTTTCTGAACCTGGAGACCGTCGGTTCACCCAAGCTGGTCCTGCTCGAGGGCGAGGGCCCCGTAGTGATGGAGGACTACTTCGACCGCGGCTTCCGCGACCTGATCGGCCGGGCGGCGGACCGGGCCGGGGTGCCGCTGCGCCGAGGGATGCGCGCGCGCAACTCGACCGATGCGGTGATCCCGAGCCGGGCGGGCTATCCGACAGCGACGCTCGCCTCGATGGACCGTCACAAGGCGCTATCGCACTACCACCAGATGACCGACACCCCGGAGAACGTCGACTTCCGGACCGTCCGGTCGGCGCTGACGGTCAGCGAGGCGGTCGCCCGCGAGCTGGCCGCCAACCCCTGGATCTGATCCGCCACGGTCAGGCGGCGACGGCCAGTTCGGCACCGGCCCGCCAGAGGGCGTCGTCGCCGAGCTGCTCACGGGTCGCGCGGCCGTCGGCGACCAGCTTGATCAGTGCCACCTCGGCGGCGTGGCGGTCAGGCGTGTCGTTGCCGTCGGCCATCAACGCCGCGACCTCCTGGGTGGTCAAGCCGGTGGCAAAGCGCTGCAACAGCGGCGCGGGGTCCGCCGGCGGTGGCGTGCGCTGCAGCGTCGGGTCCAGGTTGGTGATCAGCACGTCGTAGGCCTCGACGGGCTGAAAACCGCCCGCGATCAGCTCAGTGTCGCCGCGGCGCAACACGACCGAGGGAGCCGTGTAGCGGACCGCGCCGTCGGTCTGGGCGGTTTTGCCCTGCAGCTCGGCGGGGGTCCCGGCGGCCCGGCGCGAGGCGGCCCGGTCGGCCTGATAGGCCTCGGTCACCTGCGCGGAGTCCAGGGCCGCGACTACGGCAGCGGCGTCGATACCGGGGACGCCGGCGAGGACGTCGCGCAGCTGAGCGTCGTCCTCGAGCACGAGCCGCGAGGTGAAGTTGGCCAGCTGAATGGCCCGGAAGACATCCCATTCGCGGCCGGGGTGAGCCAGGCGGGTGGCGACGATCGCCCGACAGCCACGAGCGGTGGCGCTCAGGCGCGACTTGGGCTCGGGGGCGAACGGCATGCCGAAGCGGCGAAAGCTCAGCTGGCCGAGGGCGCCGCGCAACGGCGTGTAGCCCCGGTCGGCGTACTGCTGGGCATCCTCGGTCAACCCGATCACCACGAGCCTCCAGCTCAGCTGGGCGCCGTAGCGCCAGGCGATCACGCGCAGGGCGGGACTCTCGGAGTAGGCCCACGGACAGGCGGGATCTGAATACATGGTGGCTTCGATCATCGGCGGCCTCGATCAGTCGTTGACGCCTCAAGTATATGAGCCGTCTCGCCCCCTCCCCGGGGTGCCGGTGCCGGGGCGACGTGGGCTGCCGCGAATCCGGCGTCACGCAGCGCCGCCTCGGCGTGGGCGCGATCGGGAAAGTGGAGGTAGACACCGCCACGCACGAACGCCGACAGCAGCCGCCGACCGACGCGGACCTCGAGCGGGGGTGAGCCGCCGAGATGCAGGTCAGACAGGTAGCGCCCGGCATCAAAGCCACCCGTGACGGTTGCGACCCGCCGCCACAACCCGCCGAGATCATCCGGAGAGAGGTACCCGGTCAGCCC
>JALYTU010000760.1 GCA_030854125.1 Actinomycetota bacterium
CCAATCTAAGCAGGCCGACGCTCTATCCAAATCCAGACCAGAGGATCGCCGCCCGCCTGACCGCCCAGGTCTATCAGTTGATCGCCCTGCTTGAGCTGCAGTGGTGGCGATCTGCCCGGCCAGCGCCGGCGGGCTGCGTCGCGGGCTGGAGCGCGACGCGTACGACTTCCGCGCGGACCGCGAGCAGCTGCTCGAGCTGCTGGACTCGGTGGAGCTGCAGGCCGCGGTGAGCGCGCTGGCGGTGCCGTTGCTGTTGCTCCACGCCCGGGGTGATGAGCAGGTTCCGGTCGAGCACTCGCGCGAGCTGGCCGCGGTCGCCCACGCTCCCGGTAGCCGGCTGATCGAAGTGCCGGGCGGCCATCACCGCTCGGTCCAGCATGACGAGGAGCTGCAGGCGGTCAGCCTCCGATGGCTGCACCGGGCCCTGGACTCCGGGGGCCAACGGGACCGGTGAGAATGGGGTTTCCCTAAACGGTCTGGCAACATCTCAGGCGACCATGGCGGCCCCGCGCACCTTCGGACGAGACACCGGCCTGCAGGCCAGGATGCTGCTCACCCTGTTCCTGCTCGGTCTCGTCTACGCCGTCCTGATCGCCGTCCTGATCGCCGCGGGCGCCGGCGCGATCACCGTGGCGGTGATCGCCGCGGTGCTGTTCCTGGTTCAGTACTTCACCTCGGACAAGATCGCGCTGTACTCGATGGGCGCCCGCGAGGTGACCCCCGACCAGGCTCCCGGTCTGCACGCGACGATCGAGCGGCTGTGCATCTCAGCCGATCTCCCCAAGCCTCGCGTGGCGATCGCCGACACTCCGATGCCCAATGCATTCGCGATCGGCCGTTCACCCACCCAGGCGACGGTGTGCGCGACGACCGGACTTCTGACGCTGCTCAATCCGGCCGAGCTGGAGGGCGTTCTCGCCCACGAGCTGACCCATGTGCAGAACCGGGACGTGCTGCTGATGACCGTGGCGAGCTTCTTCGCCTCGATCGCTTCCTTCATCGTTCAGATGGGCTTCTGGTTCGGCGCCGGCTTTGACGATCGCGACGACAACGGGCCCGGGGTGATCGTCGTCGTGCTCGTCTCCGCGGTGGTCTACATGGTCTCCTTCGTGCTGCTGCAGACCCTGAGCCGCTACCGCGAGTTCGCCGCCGACCGCGGCTCGGCGATCATCACCGGCCGCCCGAGCGCGCTCTCCTCGGCGCTGCTGAAGATCAGCGGCACGATGGACCAAATCCCCCAGCGCGACATGCGCGCCGCCAACGGCGAGCTGGCGGCCTTCTACATCTTCCCTCCCCGCGCCAAGCAGACGATCGCGACGCTGTTCTCGACCCATCCTCCGCTCGAGGCCCGGCTGGAGGCGCTCGGCCGCCTCGAGGCCCAGCTGCAGGGCACCGCTTAGCTTCTCGTGGGTCTGCTCGACGTCCTGACCGGCAAGCGCAAGCTCGCAGCGCCCGCGCCCGACCGGCTGTTCGCGATCTCGACCGCATACGTCACGCTCGAGACGAGCCTGGAGATCACCACCCGGGGCAGCGCCGCGATCGTCTTTCAGTCCCTGGCCACCGCGGACTTCCGCGGCATCGTGCGCGATATGGAGGAGGTCGTCCGCGCGACCGCCGGTGACAGCGGCACCAAGGTGCAGACCTCCGAGGACGCCTATGGGTTCAGCTGGCTGGTGCTCAAGGGCTCGAGCTTCGAGGACCTCGTGGTCGGCATCAACGCCGTCTCCAGCGCGCTGGAGGGCGGCGGCTACGGGGACCGGGTGCTGTGTGCCGTGTTCGCCTTCCAGGACGACCGCTCGCGGCCGCTGTACCTCATCTACAACTACAAGCGCGGCAGCTTCTACCCCTTCGCTCCGGTCCGCGGCGGTGCCGCCGGACAGCGCGACAACGAGCGCGAGCTGGTGCTCAAGGCCCAGCTCGGCTCAGAGCTGCCGCTGGAGGCCGAGCTCTCACGCTGGTTTCCGCTCTGGGGCATCCCGATCTGATGGCCGGCGCCGGCCCGACGCCGCGGCCGGCCGCCCACCCGTGAGGCGAGCCGGGCTCGAGCCACGGCCGATCGTGCTCAACCATCGGGCGGCGACCCGGCCGACGATCACCGGCGTCGAGCGCTGGACGGCCGAGGTCATCCCGCGTCTGAAGGCGATCGACCCGGCCCGCTACGTGATCG
>JALYTU010000761.1 GCA_030854125.1 Actinomycetota bacterium
ACCCGCCGCCGGCCCGCGATCGTCGGAAAGCGGCCCAGGAGCTCACGCAGCTGTGAGGGGCGCATCAGACGGTGCACAAGCAGGTGGTCAAACGCGCGCTCGAGGGCCCGCGGCTGGAGGGTGCCGACAACGTCGAGCATGGTCCAGGCCGGCGAGGTCAGCGTGAGCCCGTGCCGGGTGCGCAGGTCGCCCGCGGTCAGCCCTGGACGGCGATGCACCGTGATCCCGGGCAGGCGGCTGTCCGTGCGCGCCGTGAGATGTACAACCGCGCTGCTCTCGGGCGTCGGCGCCGGCGCCGGCGCGAGCATCCCCCACAGCCTGGCCGCGGTCACGTGGCTGAGCGCGGCCCCGGGAGCAACGGCGAGCAGCGCCTCGGTTTCCTGCGGGAGGGAGATCGGCGCTTCATGCCCGACCGCGTAGACACCGCGGCGGCGGGCGTGCAACTGCCCACGCGCAACCCGCCCACTGACCTGGGTGTCGCTCAGGCCTGCCGCGAGCAGCTGGCGCCTGGACACCCGTCCGCGCTGCCGCGAGGCGATCTGCGCGATTCGTTCGTCGCTCGTGCCGGCGACGAGCATTTCTTCCCACGCTCCCAGCACCGCAACGCGCCGTGCTGGGTTTGTGGTCTCAGACGGTGCGTACCGAGCACGATCGTTCGGGGCGGGCAGGACGATGGAAGAAGTCGGTGCAGCGTGAGCGGCCATGATCTCCAGAGCCTGCACCGGGCCCGGATCCACCCCCTGGGCGAGCCGAACGTCACATCCACGACACCTGCCGTCGCCCCGAGATGCGAGGAACCCACCGCCCTACCGTCCCGGGATGCGCATCTCCTCGGTGGCGGCGAACCCGATCTCGATCCCCGCCTCGGCGGTACCGCTCTCACGGGCCTCGTCGGCGACCGCCTGAGCCACCGCTCCCACAACTTCGCGGTTGAACACCGACGGGATGATGTAATCCTCGCTCAGCTCGTCGCTGGGGACGATGTCGGCGATCGCGCGGGCCGCCGCGGTCTTCATCGTCTCGGTGATCTCCCGGGCGCGGACGTCCAGTGCGCCCCGGAACACGCCGGGGAAGCAGAGCACGTTGTTGATCTGGTTGGGGTAGTCAGAGCGGCCGGTGGCCAGGATCCGCACGAGCGGAAGTGCCTCCTCGGGGGAGACCTCCGGATTGGGATTGGCCATCGCGAACACGATCGGATCCGGGCTCATGCGCGCCAGCGCCGTGGCAGGCACGACGCGCGCGCCGGACAGGCCGATCAGCAGATCCGCGTCCTCGAGTACGTCCACCGGGGTGCCGGACCGAAGTTCCAGATTCGTGGCCTTGGCGAACGCGCGCTTGACCGCCGGCATCGAACCGTCCAAAAAATCGGGCCGTCCAGTGTGGACGGCGCCTTGTGAGTCGCAGCCGATAATGTGGCGCACCCCGGCCTCGAGCAGGATCTTGGAGACCGCGATCCCGGCGGCGCCCAGGCCGACGACAACGACGTGGATGTCCTCGATCCGCTGCCCGGTCAGGGTCAGAGAGTTGAGCAGTGCGGCGAGCACCACGACCGCGGTGCCGTGCTGGTCATCGTGAAAGACCGGAATGTCGAGATCGGCCTTGAGCCGGTCCTCGATCTCAAAGCAGCGTGGGGCCGAGATGTCCTCGAGGTTGATGCCCCCGAAGGCGGGCGCGATCGCCTTGACGGTGGCGACGATCTCATCGACGTCCTGGGTGTCCAGACAGATCGGGAAAGCGTCGACGCCGGCGAACTCCTTGAACAGCATCGCCTTGCCCTCCATCACCGGCATCGCCGCGCGGGGGCCAATGTTGCCCAGGCCGAGCACCGCCGAGCCGTCGGACACGACCGCGACCGTGTTGCGTTTGATCGTGTACTGGAAGGCCTTGTCGGGGTCCTCGTGGATGGCCGAACAGACGCGAGCGACGCCGGGGGTGTAAGCCATTGAGAGGTCGTCGCGGGACTTGAGCGGGCTCTTGTTCTGCATCTCGATCTTGCCCCCGATATGGAGCATGAACGTGCGGTCGGTGGTGTCGAGCACGTGGGCGCCCGGCACGGCGTTGACGGCATCGGTCAGCCGGGGCCAGTCGGCGGCGTCCCCGGTGGCGACGGTGATGTCGCGCACCGTGAGCGCATCCTCAACCGCCACCAGGTCGACGGCGCCGATC
>JALYTU010000762.1 GCA_030854125.1 Actinomycetota bacterium
ACGGGAACGGCCGACCTGATCGCCGAAGGCGACTACGTCGTCGGCCAGTGGGAGGGCGGCGGCACGCAGACCGGCGACGCGTTCGACGACATGCCGATCGGATCGCTCCCGGCCAACACCGGCAAGGCGATGCACTTCACCGGCACCACCGTCCTCAAAGTCGAGAACGGCCTGATCACTGAGGAGATCGGCCTCGACGACGGCGTCACCGCGCTCCGGCAGCTGGGCCTCATCCCCGAGGCGTGACCGATCACAAGACACGCGGCACGCAACCACTCACCGCACTGGCAAGCAAGCCCGGGCGGGCTGGCAAAGCCCGCTACGGCCCGCCCATGTTTCGGCCTCGAGCGAAAGGAGCGCGGCGAAAGCCTGATCGCAGCAATCGCCACGTCGCCTCGTCACTACACCGCCGACCAACCAACTGGAGCTCGACCATGAGCTGGACTATCGCCTGCTTCTGCGGAACCCTCTACCAAACGCCACTCGAGCGCTGCCCAACCTGCGACAGGCCGCTGCCGGACGTCAGAAGCAACGATCCGATCGACACCGCAACGCACGACGCTCGGCCGATGATGCCGCATGACGCGAGCGTCGAACCGACGAGCTTCGGCTTCCAGTTTCGATCGGCCGGTGCCCACGAGCTGCAACTGCCGGCCGGTCCGCGCGAAAGCGCCTACCCCACGCGCGCCCATCCGTCACCGGCGCCGCCGCGACGGTCTGCTCGGCCGCGCCACTGACACTGCTCTGCCTTCCCGCCGACGCTGCGAATCAAGACGCCGGGCGAGTTCGTGCTGACGTCACCCGGCTCGCCTGGGCGTAGCCGCCACTCACAACATCTGAGAAGGACAATTCCCGGACACCATTGCCGGTTCGGCGACGTTTGTTCCCGCTGCGGTGGCGCTCATGACCAGCCGTCCCGCAAGCCGAACGCGGGCCAGCATCTTGCTCCGCTGAGCGCGCCCACGGTCACCGCCGCAGGGGTCGTTTCCCGTAACACCCGCCCGATGAAGATTCCCGCAGACGTGCCCTATACGGGACACCCCCCCGTGAGCAACTATCTGAGGCCGAGGGGGCCGGGAAACGGACGCTGCGGAGTTTGTCCGAGCTGGCGCACATGGTCACGAAAAGGATGCATTACGTGACTCAGCGAGCAGTAGGTGAATGATTGCTCAGATGTCCGAGGCTGCCCGTGGATTGGATCGGGCAAGATCTGACCGGTGGGTTATGAGCGCGTCAAGACCGAGCACGCTGGCGCCAAGAACGGTGGCGGTGCCTGGATGACCCGCGCTCAGGCCAAGCGCGCCGCCAGGCACAAGCGCCGAGCGCTAGATATGCACCTGGGCCGTGCTATGAGAGCCCTAGCTGCTCGAGAGCCTGACGAGCGGTGATCGCGGGCGGGTGAAGGCCGGGGTGCTCAAGCAGGTCCTTGTCGCCGGTGACGATCGCCTGTGCGCCGGCGCTGGCGACGAGCACGATGTAGCGGAGCCTGTAATGATCTGCTGGTGGACGACGAGCACATCGAGCTGCTCGGTCATCGCGTCCGCCTGGTGGATCTCAGTCATCGGCTTGGGCCGACGCTCAGCGAACCACTGCCTCCACTGGTTGAGGCGCAGACGCACGACGACGGCGCCGATCTCTGGGGTTCGATTTTTGGGATTCCGCGGCTTGCCCTTCCCGGCGGCTGCGGATTTGCCGGCGAGGTTTTCAACCGATTGTCCACGCACGCCGGCACACACGTGGACGCGCCGTGGCACTACGGGCCGGTGGCTGCAGGGTCCCCAGCGCTGATGATCGATCAGGTGCCGCTTGCCTGGTGCGCCGGACGACTCGTGGTTCTCGACGTCTGCGACCTGTCTGATGGGCACCTGGTCACCGGTCCGGAGGTCGAGGAACGCCTCGGCGCCATCGGACACGACTTGCACCCCGGGGACGTCGTCGCGTTCTACACCGGGGCTGAGCAGGGTTGGGGAACCGCGGAGTTCTGGGAGACCGGATGCGGGTTGGGGCGCGAAGCCGTCCTTGATCTGCTTGATCGGGGTGTCCGCGCGATTGGCACCGACGCGTGGAGCCTGGACCGTCCCTACCCGCTCATCGGCGCTGAGTGGCGCGAGCGTCGTGATCCGTCCGCGCTCTGGCCGGCGCACTTCGCAGGCCTTGAGCG
>JALYTU010000763.1 GCA_030854125.1 Actinomycetota bacterium
GTTGCGCGTAGCCGCGAGCGAGCGACGTTTCGCCGGGCAAGCTTTACGCTCAAACCGGTTCTCTCGTGGGCTCTCCGTTTCGCCGATGGCTCCTTATCTGTGCAGGGTTCGGTGTGTCAAGGAGGTTGGCGGGATTAGTGAGCGGGGTGCCGCGCGGGTGGCTGGGTGGGGCGTGGGGCTGGTCGGTGGGACGGGTCGTGTGCGCGCGGGCGCCCAGCCTTATCTCGGTCCGCGATCCGGGGATGCTCCCGGGTCGGCGACATGATGGTTGATGGGGGGATCCCGCTGGGGGAAGCGTTGCGGCCGCTCTGTCTATGAAGGCCGTCCACCTTGGTGGTGGCGGCAGGAGCCTGCCGGGAGCTGGCCGCGGTGCATCGGTGTGAGTGAGGGCAGCGCGCACAAGCCTCGGGTTAGGCGGGCGCCAGGGCGTCCTGGCCGAGTTCGCGGAGGGTGTGGTAGCTGCGTTTGAGGAGTTTTCGGGCGACTGCGAGGCAGGCGCGGTTCCCGCCGAGGCGCTCGGCGGCCTGGAGGTAGTACTGGTGGTCGGGTGAGGTGCGTCGTCGGGCGCATTGCGCGGCTTCGAAGAGCGCCCAGCGCAGTGCGGGTGGTCCTTGGCGGGAGAGGTGGCCGGGGGCGCGGCGCTGATCGGAGGCGTGGACGGTGATGTCCAGGCCGGCGTAGCGGACGGCTTCTCGGGAGGAGGAGAACCGGTTGGCGTCGCCGAGCTCGGCAAGGATCGTGACGGCAGTGATCGGCCCGATCCCGTAGTGGGCGGTCAGTGCCTTGCATCCGGGTTGACGGCGAGCCAAAGCGCGGAGTTCCTTGTCGATCGGGACGAGTTGGGAGTCGAGCGCTTCGATCATCGCGAGTGAGATGCTGACCTGTTCACGGCCGCTGGCCGACAGCGGCTGTGCGTCGAGCCACTTGAGGCCGTCGCGGTTCATCAGGTCGCCGCGTTGCGGGCAGCCATGGTGATAGAGCACTGACTGGATGCGCTGCTGCCATTCCCCGCGCTGCTCAGAGAGCGTGTGGCGCGTCCTGACTCGCGCGCGGAGATCGAGGATGTGAGCGGGCGGGATCCAGGACTCGGGCAGCCGGTTGGCCATCAGCAGCTCCCGGAGATGGCGGGCGTCCGCTCGGTCGCTCTTGGCGCGCTTCTTGTTGCCGCGCATCGCCGCGGTCTCCGCAGGCTCGGCGAGATGCACGCGAGCGCCGACCCGCTCGAGCTCCTCGACCACGAACCGCCAACCGGTCGTTGCCTCCAACGCCACCTCGAGTTCCTGGGACCCGAACGGCGCGAGGAACTCTCGCACCCCGGCACGGTCTGCCGGCGCGACACGTCGCCGGGAGATTTCAGCGGTCTCGGTATCGAGCCACTCGACAGTGATCTGCGCTCGATGCTGGTCACATCCCATTACGATCGTCACTTGGGGCCTCCTCACGCTCCACGGTTTGAACGCCTGCGCGGACCTCGCGCCGCGCTTGAGCTGAGGGGGTCCTTATACCCACGCCCGGACAGACCCGCAACGGCCGCCGCACATGCCATCTATGTCAAGCAGATGGTGATCGGGACGCTGTTGGGGTCGCGAAGGAGGTGGTAGACGCGGCGGACGAGGTGGCGTTTGAGGCTGCGGATCGCTTCTTTGCTGGTCTGCCGTTGCGGCGTTGTTTGGCGAGGTAGGCGGCGGTCTGGGGGTCGCGCATGATCTTGGTGAGCGCCAGCATGTGGATCGCGTGGTTGAGTTGTCGGTTGCCGCCGGGGTCCAGGCGGTGGCGGTCGGTCCGTCCGGATGAGACCGGGATTGGGGCGCATCCGGAGATGCGCGCGAGTTGCGCGTCGCTGGTGAAGCGGTCAATCCCGGCGATCTCACCGATCAGCTTGGCGGCGATCAGCACCCCGAGGCCCGGCTCGGCCAGCAACTGCGGCGCGACCTGCGTCACGAGCTCGGCGAGTTGCTGATAGAGCTGGGTGATCGCACCCGTCAGCTCGCGGATCCGGCGGATCATGTCGCGCGCGATCTGCACCTGGATGGTGGTCTTGGCCCGCCGCAGGCGCCCCGCGACTTTGGTCTGCCAGGCCGGGCGGATGAGCACTCGCTTGGGGATCTCCCAATCGGGCCAGAGGTCATGCAACTGCCAGCGCAGCTCGTTGATCATCTG
>JALYTU010000764.1:0-1550 GCA_030854125.1 Actinomycetota bacterium
AGCCGCCGGTGACGATGCAGGCGCGGTCGCGCAGTCCGAGCTCCATGGCGCGATTGTTCCAGCTCGGGGAGCGCTACCGTCGGTCGCGGCCATGCTCTCGCTCGCGGCGGCGCTCGCTCCGGTCCAGCAGCGGTACCTCCTGGAGGCCCGCCAGATGCAGGCGCTCTCGTTCGGGGTCCACATCCCGCTGGTTGCCTTCGGGATCGCCTTCCCGGCGATGGTCCTGTTCGTCGAGTGGTTGTATCACCGCACCGGGGACCCGGTCTACCGGACGCTCGCCCAGCGCTGGTCAAAGGTGGCGATCGCCCTGTTCGCGGTCGGGGTGATCACCGGAACGATCCTCAGCTTCGAGATGGGGCTGCTGTGGCCGAACCTCACCGCGACGTTCGGGGGCGTGTTCGGCCTCGGCTTCGCAATCGAGGGCTTCTCGTTCTTCATGGAGGCGATCTTCCTCGGGATCTATGTCTACGGCTGGCAGCGGCTCTCGCCCCGCGCGCACATGCTCAGCGGGATCCCGGTGGTGATCACCGGGTTCACCGGATCGCTGATGGTCATCTCGGTCAACGCGTGGATGAACCACCCGACCGGCTTTGCGCTGCGCGCCGGGCGGGTGATCGACGTCGATCCGCTCCATGCCCTGTTCGGCAACCCGTACCTGTGGTCTGAGCTGATCCACATGTACGTCGCCGGTTACATGGTCACGGGCTTTCTCGTCGCCGGCGCCTATGCGTTCGGGCGCCTGCGCGGTCGGTGGGGTCGCTATGAACGCGCCGCCCTGGCCATCCCGCTGACGATCGCCTGCCTGGCCGCCCCGGTGCAGGTGCTGATCGGCGACTGGGTCGCGCGTGACGTGGCTGTCGATCAGCCGGTCAAGCTGGCGGCGATCGAGGGGCTATACCGCACCACCGACGGCGCGTCTGAGCACTTGCTCGGCTGGTACACCGACCACCAGGTCAGATACGGGGTCGCGATCCCCCATCTGCTCTCGCTGCTGGCCTTTCACAGCTGGGACGCACGGGTGCGCGGGCTGGCCACCGTGCCGGCCGCCCAGCGGCCACCGGTCAACGTGGTGCGGATCGCCTTTCAGCTGATGGTGTCGATCGGGACGATGCTCGCGCTGCTCGGGCTCGTGTACCTGGTGGTCCGCATCCGCCGACGCCGGCTGCCCGGTTCGGCGTGGTTCTACCGCGCGGCCGTGCTCGCCGGCCCCCTGGCCACGGTGGCGCTGATCGCCGGGTGGGTCACCACCGAGGTCGGGCGCCAGCCGTGGGTTGTCTACCGGGTGATGCCGACCTCCGCCGCGGTCACCGGCGCGGGCGGAATCCCCGTCGGCTACGGCGCGCTGGTCGTCACCTACCTGGCGCTCGCCGTGGCCGTGGCGTGGATCCTGCGCCGGCTCGCCCGCGCTCCGATGCCGGGGACGGGCCCGGCGATCGCGACTCGAGCCGGGAGCTGAGCTCGTGCTGGCGACGATTCCGCTCGTCTTCGTGCTCGCCGGACTCGTGCTCTACGTGGTGCTGGCCGGAGCGGACTTCGGGGCGGGGCTGTGG
>JALYTU010000764.1:1560-2154 GCA_030854125.1 Actinomycetota bacterium
CGGGCCCCGGAGAGCGCGGGGCCCGGATCCGTGAGCACGCGCACCGCTCGATGGCGCCCGTGTGGGAGGCCAACCATGTGTGGCTGATCTTCGTGCTGACGGTGACCTGGACGGCCTACCCTGCCTTCTTCGGGTCGGTCGCCTCGACGCTGGGGGCGGCGCTTCTGCTCGCCGGCCTGGGGATCATCCTGCGCGGCGCCTCCTACGCCCTGCGCGCAGGCGCCGACGGCCGGCGCGGCCGGCGGGCGATCGACACTGCGTTCGCGATCGCGTCGCTGGTCACCCCGTTTTCGCTCGGCGCCGCCGCAGGCGCGATCGCCTCCGAGCGGGTCCCGGTCGGCAACGCAGCCGGTGCTGAGTTCACCAGCTGGCTGAATCCGACCTCGGTGGCGATCGGCGTCCTGGCGGTCGTCTTCGCCGCCTACCTGGCCGCCGTGTATCTCGCCGCCGATGCGGGCCGGGTCGGGGACGCCGAGCTCGAGGCGGCCTTCCGGCGGCGGGCGCTGGTCTCCGGGTTCCTGGCGGGCGCGGTTGCGGCCGCGACCCTGGTCGTCGTCCACCGCGACGCCCGGGGGCTGTACGACGGGCTCGTGC
>JALYTU010000765.1 GCA_030854125.1 Actinomycetota bacterium
TCGATCGACTGACCGAGCTTCTCAAGCTGGCTGATTCCGAGGGGTGAGGCGGTGCCACGTGGCACAGAACACGGCTAGGCCCTTCAAGTCCGTCCCGCGGGCGATCCCGCATAAACCTTCTCAGGGAGGAAGTACCCAGTGAGGGCCCGCGTGCGCCTCCCCCGCGGCTCCGGACGAGCACTGTGCGCCTCGTTCTGCATCGCCGGCGGGATCCAGGCGAACTGGAGCCGCTTTACGCGTCGTGACCCCGGTCCGATCGCTCACTAGCAGTTTCAATCCGGGCGCCGCCTCTTGGTCGCATCTGATCGTCCGCCAGGCGCTCATCGGCGCGATCGAGACGATCGGAACGTCGCCAACGCGATCGTTAGCTCGCAGGCGGCCGGTCGTCCGAAAGCAATCGCCTACGCGGCTAGCCGGAGACTCAAAGCGATGCGAGGCGGAGACTCGGTTGCTGAGCCGCCTCGGGACTCCGGCGCGGCCGTTCGTGTCGAGCTGTGAGCTCGGCTGGCGAAGCGCAGCGTTACCCGGCCGGCGTGAACTCGGGCGCGACCACCATCTGTCCCCGCGACGTGGTGCTCAGCCGGATCGCCTTCACCGGCTGGTAGTCGGGGTCGTTCAGAAAGCCCCAGGCTGCTTCGGCGTCGGCGAAGCGGATCACAACGGTGCTGTTGGGCGCCTCACCCTCGGCGGTCTTTGCGTCGGAGCCTGCGACCAGCATCTCTGCGCCGTACTTCTGTAGGAACGGCCCCACCGCAGGCAGGTACTCGCTGCGGTACCGGTCAACATCATCGATCTCTTGCATCAGAACGAGATATGCGGCCATTCGCCTCTCCTCGCGGGTCGTGTGGACAGCGGGCAGCATGGCAGCTGGTCAAATCGCATTCAGGACCCGCGTGACCAGAGCGCCAAGACACACGCGCAGGCAGCGTCGCGCGGGTGGGAGAATCCCTTCCGCCCGCTCTCGTGTTGGGCGACGTTGTGCCTTCTTACGCGCGTTTCGGCGAGAGCGAGTGCGCCGGAGCGCCGCTCGAGCGGCAGTGCGGGCGCGGTCTGACGCCGCCGGTCGGCGGCTTGATGAAGCCCGATGACGTCTCTCGCGTCGAGCGTGTTCAGCGCGGCAGAGGGTTCGGTGCGTCGTCCGCACAGGCTGCCGTGGGCGAACAACGACGTGCTGGAGTGGCGGGGTCTCGTGGCAGGAGGTAGGTTGCTCCGACAGGCCACGCACCCGATGCCGGCCGACAACGCAGGAGGGACCCATGCCCACAGTGATCGCGCATCATGACGTGAAGGACACGGAGCATTGGCTGAGCTCGTCCAAGCGCGAGGAGGTGTTCGGGCCGCTCGGCGTGACGAACATCCGGACCTTCGTCGACCCGCAGAATCCGACGCGTGTGGCGCTGCTGATGGATGTCGCCGACATGGATGTGGTCATGGGCGCGATGGACAGCGAGGCGATGGTTGGAGCAATGGCTCACGACGGCGTCGTGGGCGAGAGCGTGGTCATCCTGGTCGAGAAGCCGGCCTAAGCTGAGGATCCGCCGCTCGGGCGTCGAAGCGACTCGGAGCCTCGCGCTCCGAGTTGCGTGTGCTCAATCGCAGCCGCGCGACCGCTGAACGGCCCCCCACGCAACGCACCCGCATTGCCGCTCCACGGGTCATCTGAGGTCCGGAGCCCAACACGGCGCGTCTTCGCAGAGAGCCGGCCTCCGGCTGGGCATGACGGCGCGATCGCCTTGACCGCGAGTCGTTCCCAGTTCTCACGAATGGTTCGGCGACATTTCGCTCGTGCGGGTCGAGCCTGATCGGCACGAGTTGACGATCGCCTTCGCACAGGAGCGAGCGCGGAGATTTCGCTTGTGTCGATTGTGCGTGGGCGGTGCGCTTCGCGGAGAAGTAACGCCACGTTCGCGGCAGGTATCAGCGGTGCTCTGCGGAGATCAGAGTCCTGCTTACGTCGCCGCCACCCGGCTGTCCGCGCGACCAGTCACTCCAGCGGCTGCGGGCGCGCTTGTCGGCTTGGTGATCTGGTAGCCGCGGGGCGCCTTGGTCACCTCGCCGGTCTTGGCGAGCCGTGAGAGGGTGGTGCTGACGGTCGCGCGCCCGAGTCCGGTTGCGGTGGCGATCTCGCCAGCGGTCATCGATCTGTCGGTGGCG
>JALYTU010000133.1 GCA_030854125.1 Actinomycetota bacterium
GGGATAGATCTCGGCCAGCCCCTCGCGCAGTGCGCGGTCCAGGGCGTTGACCGGGCCGTTGCCCTCGGCCGTGCGGACGTAGCGCTCCCCGTCGATCCAGATCTTGATCGTCGCCTCGGTCTCCACGCGGCCGTCGGCGCGCTTTTCGACGATCGCCCGCCAGGACTCCAGGCGGAACAGCGGCTCGTACTCGCCGGTCTGCTTGCGCAGCAGCAGCTCGAAGGAGCCGTCGGCGGCCTCGTAGTGATAGCCGGCGTGCTCGCGCGCCTTGACCTGCTCGACGACGTCCGCGGCACCGGCCTCGGTCAGCGTGATCCCGGCGTCCTGAGCCCGGCTGAGCACGGTTCCCTTGCCCGACAGCTCGGAGATCAGCATCTCGCGCCGGTTGCCGACGATCTCGGGGTCGATGTGCTCGAAGGTCGCCGGATCAGCGTTGACGCCGGCGACGTGCATCCCGCCTTTATGGGCGAAGGCGTTGCGACCGACATAGGGTGCGTCGGGGCCCGGGGTGAAGTTGAGCAGCTCGGCGACGTAGTTGGCAGTCGAGGTCAGCTCGGCCAGCTGTGCGTCCGAGATGCAGGGCACACCCAGCTTGAGCTGCAGGTTGGGGATGATCGACACCAGGTTGGCGTTGCCGCAGCGCTCGCCGTAGCCGTTGATCGTGCCCTGCACGTGGGTCGCTCCGGCTGCAACCCCGGCCAGCGAGTTGGCCACGCCACAGCCGGCGTCGTCATGACAGTGAATGCCGATCCGGACTCCGGAGGATCCCAGCGCCGACCGGGCGGCCTCGGTCGCCGCGGTGATCTGGGCTGGCAGCGTGCCGCCGTTGGTGTCACAGCAGACGATGGTGTCGGCGCCGGCCTCGGCCGCGGCCTGCAGACACTGCAGCGCATAGTGGGGATCGTCGGCGAAGCCGTCGAAGAAGTGCTCGGCGTCGTAGATGACCCGCTTGCCCTCACCGGCCAAAAAGGCGACCGACTCGGCGATCATCCGCAGGTTCTCGTCGCGATCGACCCGTACGACCTTCTCGAGGTGAAGGCTCCAGGTCTTGCCGACGATCGTGCACACCGGCGCGAAGCAGTCAGCGAGGACTCGCAGGGCGGGGTCGGCATCGGCGCGGGTATCGCGCCGGCGGGTCATGCCGAAGGCGGTGATCTCGGCGTGGCTAAACGTCTCAGCGGCCAGCAACTCGAACAGCTCGAGCTCCTTGGGGTTCGAACTCGGAAAGCCGGCCTCGATCACGGCGATGCCGAGCGCATCCAGCCGGTGCGCGAGGCGCACCTTCTCCCCGGCCGAGAGCGACATGCCCTCGCCCTGCATGCCGTCGCGCAGGGTGACATCACAGAGCTCGACCGCTGAGGTCAAAACGCGTCCCTCAGGCCTCGGAGCGAGCCACCGGCGGGCTGGCCTGCGCGGCTGGCTCGATCACGTCAAGCCAGTCCGCGTAGCGGGGCTCCTCGCCGCGCAGCGCGCGGTCGAAGACGCGCTGCAGCTCGCGGGTCACCTCTCCGGCCCCGCTCCCGCCTCCGATCGCATGGTCATCGATCTCCCGTACCGGAACGAGCTCGGCCGCGGTCCCGGTCATGAAGACCTCGTCGGCGAGGACGAGCTCGGATCGGGCGAGGTCGCGCTCGATCACCTCATAGCCCAGGTCGGTGGCGATCGTCAGCACCGATGCGCGGTTGATCCCGTCCAGGATGGCCGCAGTCTGGGGCGGCGTGAAGATGCGCCCGTCCCGGACCACGAAGATGTTCTCGCCCGAGCCCTCGCAGACCATCCCGTGACTGTCGAGCAGGATCGCCTCCTGGTAGCCGGCCTTGGTGGCCTCAATCTTGGCCAGCACGCTGTTGAGGTACTGGCCGGTCGCCTTGGCCTGCGGGATCAGCGCATCGGAGGAGATCCGTCGCCAGCTGGACACCTTGGCGCGGATGCCAGCCTGCTTTGAGTCCTCACCCAGGTAGGCCCCCCACGGCCAGGCGGCGATCGAGACCGACACCTCGCAGTCAAGTGGGTACAGCCCCATCTGGCCGTAGCCGCGGAACACGATCGGGCGGATGTAGCACTGCGTCAGGCCGTTGGCGGTGAGCAGGTCGTGCGTGGCGGCGCGCAGCTCCTCGAGGCTGTACGGAACCGGCATGTAGTAGAGCTCGGCGGAGCGCATCAGCCGCTGCAGGTGGTCGCGGTGGCGAAAGATCGAGGTTCCGCGGGGGGTTTCATAGGCCCGCTCACCCTCAAACACGCCAGTGCCGTAGTGCAGCCCGTGCGTGAGTACGTGGACGGTGGCGTCCTCCCAGGCAACGAGTTCTCCGTTGTGCCAGATGAGGTCGGCTTGTTCCACGGGGGCTCCTGTCTAGTGGTTCGCTTGCGCTATCACCGCATCCACGCTCACAGGTGGTGCAGCACTGCTCGGGTGGCCTGCGCGGTGCTCGCGTCGCCCCCCAGGTCGGCCGTGCGCAGCCCGTCGGCCAACGCACGTTCGACCGCCGATTCTACCGCCGCCGCCTCGGTTTCCATCGCGAATCCGTGGCGGAGCATCAGCGCGACGGAGAGGAACATCGCCAGCGGGTTGGCGACCCCGTGCCCCGCGATATCCGGCGCAGAGCCGTGGACCGGCTCGAACATGCCGGGTCCGTCCTCCCCCAGCGAAGCGCTGGGCAGCATCCCCAGCGAGCCGGTCAGCATCGCGGCCTCGTCGGAGAGGATGTCTCCGAACATGTTCTCGGTGACGATGACATCGAAGTGGCGGGGAGCGGCAACCAGCCGCATGGCGGCGTTGTCGACCAGCAGATGCTCGAGCTCGATGTTTGGAAACTCGGCCGCATGCACCTCCCTCACAACCTCGCGCCACAGCCGGCTGGTTTCGAGCACGTTGGCCTTGTCGACGCTGGTCACCCGTGAGCGCGCGGCGCCGAACGCCACCCGAACGATCCGCTCGATCTCGGCCCGCGTGTAGACGCAGGTGTCAGAGGCCGTGTCGGCCGTCCGGGTCTTCTCGCCGAAGTAGATGCCGCCGGTCAGCTCGCGGACGACGAGCATGTCGGTGCCCTCAATGATCTCGGGCTTGAGCGGGCTGGCCGGGTACAGGGCCGGGATCGGCTTGACCGGGCGCAGGTTGGCGAACAGGCCGAGACCCTTGCGCAGCCCGAGCAGACCCTGTTCGGGCCGAGGCTGCTCAGGGTCGGTGGTGTCCCACTTCGGGCCCCCCACAGCGGCGAGCAGAACGGCGTCGGCCTCCCGGCACGCGGCCAGCGTCTCGTCGGTCAGCGCGATCCCGTGCGCGTCGATCGAGGCGCCGCCGAACAGGTGCTCCTCGTAGGTGAAGTCCGCCCCGACCGCGCTCAGGACCTCGACCGCCGGAGCGATGACCTCGGGGCCGATTCCGTCACCAGGTAAAAGAATCACGGTGCGGGCCATGGCGGCCCGCCACGGTAGCCGATTCACACTGACCCCGGCGCGCTGCCTCCCCTGTCCGGCACGGCGAGAACCGATCAGGGACGCTGGGCACTCATGTTCAGCCGCACGTAATCGAGCACCGCGGGTACCCCGACGCGTGCCATGACCCGATCCACAAACGGCTCGCGCAACTGCGCTGGCAGTGGATCCAGGTGCCGGACCAGACAGACGGTGGCAATGAACGCTCGCGGCTCATCGAGCTCGGTCGGCCGGGCCTCAAGCCAGGTCTCCACGTCGCTGAAACCGGCGCCGCGCAGTCGTTGGGCGGTCTCCTCGGCGGTGGCGTAGTTCCAGGGCTTGACCCAGTCTGTGAAGTACGGCGCGAACGGATCTTCGCCGGCCACCTCGTCAGAGAGCCGGCGGAATCGATCGATGTTGTCGCGCCCTCCGCACTGGGCCAGCAGTCGTCCGCCGGGCCTGAGGTTGCGACGCAGGGCAGCGAACAGCGCGTCGTGATCCGGGATCCAGTGGAAGGTGGCGTTGGAGAAGATCACGTCGACGGCCTCGGGCAGCGCGAGCTGGGCCAGGTCCTGGCAGGACACGATCGCCCGCGCTCCGAGCGCCTGCTCCGTATGGGCGGCCATCGACGGGGCCGCGTCGACCGCGTAGACCCGGCCCCGGGGGACGAGATCGGCCAGCACGGCGGTGATCTTTCCCGAACCGCAGCCGGCGTCGAGCACGACCTCGTCGCCGCGAAGGGCCAACCGGCTCAGCTGCTCGGCCGCCCAGGCCTGCTGGGGGCCGGAGATCCGGTCATACGTGCTGGCGTCCCAGTCGCGGGACCGGGACCCGGCGCTCATAACGCGCTCGTCACCGGACCCGTGCGCTCGCGGTCGGCCTCGTAGGCGGAGATCGCCTCGCCCTGCTCGAGGGTGAGCGCGATGTCATCCAGGCCGTTGAGCAGCCGGTGCTTGATCTCGGGCTCGATCTCGAAGCGGGCGGTGCCTCCCGGCCAGCGGACCTCCTGCCCGGCGAGATCCACCTGGGCCTCGCCCGCCGCGGCAATCTGGTCGCACTCGTCACCGCTGAGCTGGATCGGCAGCAGCCCGATCTTGGTGCAATTGGAGCGAAAGATGTCCGCGAAGCTGGAGGCGATCACAGCTTGGAAGCCGTAGTCCTCCAGCGCCCACGGGGCGTGCTCGCGGCTTGAGCCGCACCCGAAGTTGCGTCCGGACACCAAGATCGGATTCTTGGCCAGGTCCCAACCGGGCTCCTGGGCCCAGTCGTAGAACAGGAACTCCCCGAAGCCGGTCCGCTCGACCCGCTTGAGGAACTGCTTGGGGATGATCTGATCGGTGTCGATGTCGTCGCGGTCCAGCACGCTGACCCGGCCGGTGATGGTCTCGATCGCCTTCATTGGTCAGCTCCAGGTTCGGATGTCGACAAAGTGCCCCTCGATCGCCGCCGCGGCGGCCATCTGCGGGGAGACGAGATGCGAGCGCGCGCCCCGGCCCTGGCGGCCCTCGAAGTTGCGGTTCGAGGTCGAGGCGACCCGCTCCCCGGGGGCGGCGACGTCCGGGTTCATGCCCAGGCACATCGAACAACCCGCGCCCCGCCAGTCAAAGCCAGCCGTGCGGAAGACCTCGTCCAACCCCTCGGCCTCGGCCTGCTGCTTGACCTGAGCCGATCCGGGGACGACCATCGCGTACACGCTGTCGGCGACCCGGCGGCCCCGGATCACCTCCGCCGCGGCCCGCAGATCCCCGATCCGGGCGTTTGTGCACGAGCCGATGAACACTCGGTCCAGGCTGATCTGCTCGATCGGAACCCCGGCCTGAAGGCCCATGTAATGCAGGGCTCGCTCATCCTGCTCGGAGTCGGGCTGGGGAACCGACTCGCCGACGCCGACGACCATCTCGGGGTTGGTTCCCCAGGTGACCATCGGGCTGATCGCAGCAGCATCCACGACGACCTCCGTGTCGAAGCTCGCGCCCTCGTCGGTGCGCAGCTCACGCCAGTTGTCGGGGATCTCGGCGGGGGCGCCCTCGCGGCCCATCACGTACTGAAAGGTCGTTTCGTCAGGGGCGATCATCCCCGCCCGGCCGCCGGCCTCGATCGTCATGTTGCAGACCGTCATCCGGCCCTCCATCGACAGAGCCTCGATCGGGGGGCCGGCGAACTCGACCACGTGGCCGGTCGCGCCGGCGACCCCGATCTGACCGATCGTGGCCAGGATCAGATCCTTGGCGGTCACTCCGAAGCCGAGTTCGCCCTGATAGCGGATCCGCATCGACTTCGGCTGGGTCTGGACCAGGCACTGGGTGGCCAGGACGTGCTCGACCTCGCTGGTCCCGATCCCGAAGGCGAGCGAGCCGAACGCGCCGTGCGTGGCGGTGTGCGAGTCCCCGCAGACGATCGTCATGCCCGGCTGCGTGACCCCGAGCTCGGGACCGATGATGTGCACGATCCCCTGGTGCTCAGAGCCCAGCGAGTAGATCGGGATCTCGAACTCCTCGCAGTTGCGCTCCAGCGTCTGCACCTGCACGCGGGAGAGCTCGTCCTTGATCCGGGCGGCCACCGGCGTGCCGTCGGTGGGGACGTTGTGATCGGCGGTGGCCAGGGTGCGGTCGGGGCGGCGCACCGGGCGCCCGGCGAGACGCAGGCCGTCAAACGCCTGCGGGCTGGTCACCTCGTGCACGAGATGCAGGTCGATGTAGAGCAGGCCGGGGGCGACCTCGTGGGCGGCCCAGATCTTGTCCAGCAGCGATGTCGGCATTGGGCGTACTCAGCTCCTTCTCAGGCCGGCGCTCACGACGGCAAGCAGGACGGCCGGCGTGTCGGCGGGGTTCTCGAAGTGATGGGGCAGATCGGCGTCGAAGGTGATGCAGTCCCCGGCGGCGAGCTCGTGGCGGGCACCGTCACAGTGCAGGATGACGGCGCCGGACTCGACCAGGGCGCTCTCCCGGCTGCCGGGCTCGTGCATGGGCGGATCCCCGGGGCCGCCGGTGACCGCGCCGGCGGCGAGCGTGTGGCGCGAGAGCTCGGCTCTCTGCCCCGGTAGCGGCGGAGTGAGGATCTCATACCGGTGACCGGCCGCGCGCACCGGGCCGGTCCGGCGCTCGGCGGCCCGCACCACGCTGACCGCACCCTCCTCATCGAGCCGGAGCAGCTGTGAGAGGCGCAGCTCCAGGCCGTGGGCGATCCGGGTGGCGATCTGAAGCGTCGGGCTGGTCTCCCCGCGTTCCACCTGAGAGAGCATCGGCGCGCTGACGCCCGAACGCACGGCGAGGTCACGCAGCGAGAGATCCATCGCCTCGCGCAGCGCGCGGATACGGGGTCCGATCGCGGGGAGTGTGTCTAACACGGTGGTGGCCATACAAACGTATGTAATCACATACACGCTGTCGCGTTGATGACAACCCGGGTGCGGCGGCGGCCAGCGGGCTGCGCGTGGCCGGGTAGCCTCTCTGACGATGCGGACCCGCCCCGACGTTCTCGTGCTCGGTGGTGGGGGTGTCCTCGGCGAGGCGTGGATGATGGGGGTCCTGGCTGGGATCGAGGACGGGGCCGGCGTTGACCTGCGCGAATGTGAGTCGTTCGTCGGAACCTCGGCAGGGGCGATCGT
>JALYTU010000134.1 GCA_030854125.1 Actinomycetota bacterium
CATCCGCGCCAGCTCGACGCCATCTTTGCGCCGCCGGATCGCGTTGAGGTCATAGCGCAGCTCCCGTGCCCGTACGTCATCCGGGGTCAGACCCGGTAGCGCTGTCCCAAGCTGGGCCAACGGGCGCCCCGCCCGAGCCTGCAGCCACCCGTCCACGCCGGCCACGTCCTCGCCGTCGGCCTCGCCGCCGTCGGCCGGTGCTCCGGACCACAGCACCTCCTCCGCGGTCACCGGCGCCACGAAATCCGTCCAGCCGTCGGCCGGATCGAAGGCCAGGACTCCGCCGGGCCGGTTGCGGTCAGTCAGGTAGAGGTACTCGGAATGGGCCTGGAATGGATAGGTCAGGTCCGCGCGTCCGGGACGCGGAATCAGCTCGCCGGCTCCGATCAGCACGACGGCCTCGGTGCCGGCCCATGCCGCCGCCAGCTCGGCGCGCCGGCGTTGCAGACTGAGCGCCAGCGCCGTGGGCTCCTCGGTGAACGTCACCTGCGCCTACAGCCCGAGCCCGCGGACGCCCTTCTCGTCCCAGCCGAGATGGTGAGCGAGCTCGTGGCGGACGGTCCGCGTCACCTGCGCGCGCAGCGCGTCGGGGTCGTGGCCGTAGTCCCGCAGCAGCGTGTCCTTGAAAATGATGATCCGGTCGTGGAAGAAGTCATGCGCGATCGTGTCGCCCTGATAGAGCCCGTAGGCCCGCCGGCGCCATCCGCCGTCGGAGACGACAATCGCGACGTGCTCGAGCGCGCGGTGGAACTCGAGCGGCAGATCGTCGACCGCCGAGCGCACGAGCGCGCGGAAATCCTCCTCCTCGGTGATCGGCTGCACGTCGTCGTCGTCGTCGGGCTCGAGCTCGAGCTCGCCATCGTCCTCGTCGCCCCAGCTGCCTGCGGCGGCCAGCCGCTCGGCCCGCTGCACGAGAGCCTCGAAGTCCTCCTCGGACTCGGGGTCCTTCCAACCGGCGAGCCGGAACATCACCAACACCGCGGCGCCGCCGATCAGCACGGCACCGGCGCCGAACACGGCGATCCCCTGGATGAGACGGATCGGCGGCGAGTCACTGAACCCCGCCATCACACTCGCGACGCCGAGTCCGACGGTCAGCGCCGCGATCGCGGAGAGCAGGATGCGACGCACGGTCGGTGGCTGGCCGGGCATTCGGATCTACCTCATCGTGCGGGCGATGACGAGCCGCTGGATCTCGTTGGTGCCCTTCATCGCCGTGTCGGAGGAGGACAGCGTGGCCATCGCAATCCCGATGCTACGCCATCATCAACGTCCCTGATCGCTCAGAGACCGGCCGGGTGGCGGACCACGTAGCCGCCTCCTCGGAGAGGTTCCGGGCTGGGTCCGTGCGCCACCGGGGGCCGTTGCCCGAGGGGATGTTCGGACCCCCGAAGTTGGCGGCTGCCGAAGGAGACCGGTACGGACGGGTAACCTGCGCACGATGGGCGCCGATTACACCCCCCGCGAGGTCGCCGATCAGATCGCCCGCGGCGAGACGCAGCTGATTGACGTCCGCGAGGCCGACGAGCACGCAGCTGGCCGGATCGCCGGTGGCCGGCTGATCGAGCTCAGCCGCCTCCCCGCCGAAGTGGCGAGCCTCGATCGCGACCACCCGGTGATCTTCTACTGTCGCAGCGGAGCCCGCTCGGCGATGGCCGCGCAGGCCCTGTCACAGGACGGATTCGACGCCCACAACATGACCGGCGGGCTGCTCGACTGGGCGGCGGCCGGACTGCCGCTGGAGCCCGCGGACGGCACGGTGGCCTGAGCAGTCACGCCATGGAGCACGAAGAGCACAACGAACACGAGGAGCTCGCCGACGAGTTTGATCGCCGCGCCGACGAGCTCGCGCGCGAGAACGCCAAGCTCGAGACCGAGATCGACGAGGTCCGCAAGGACTGGGAGACCAAGCGCAACGACCCGGGTGTGCCCGGCGCGGTGCCACCGGACCCTGACGATTCCGGCTCCGAGCCCCCGGCCGCCGCCTGACTCGCGCCTACTGGCGCGGGTCCTCGCGGTCCACGTCCCAGTAGCGCAGGGCGGTAACGCGCTTGCCGTCCGCGGCCCCGTCGCCCTCGCCACCGTCGGCGTCCGGGGGCCACGGGGCCATCACGAAGCGCACGATCGTGCGTTGGCCGCCCTCGTGGTCTCCGTAGAGGAGATCGACCTGGACCCCGTCGGTGCTGGTGGCCGCCCCCGCGGACGATGTCGTAGATCGGCTCGGCGGGGTCGCGCAGCGCCCCGAGCCAGTACCCGCTGTCGCCGGCCGGGATGTAGAGATCGATCTGCTGACGGTGAAACTGCTCCAGCGGTGGGCGCTCGTCCGGCGTGCGCTCCTCACGCGTGGTGCTGAAGGACGGTCGCGGCTTGACCCGCCAGCCGTGGATGACCGCCAGACCCGAGCCGCCGTTGCGCAGCGCGAGCGCAAGGTAGACCGCGTCGCGGCCGATCGCGATCGCTCCGCCATGACCGCGCAGGCGCAGGACCTGCTGGTCGCCGAACCGGACCAGCTCGGCGGGATCATCCTCGCGGGATGGGATCAGGACCGGGCGCAGCCCGGCCAGCAGGGACCGCTCGGCCACCCGCGCCGACCGGTTGGCCGACCGGACCGAGGTGAATGTCGCCACCGCCAACACCAGCGTGCCGCCGGCGGTGGCCAGCGATGAGATGGTGACCCAGTCGGCCATCAGCGACCGCCAGCCGGGCCCGGCTGACGCACATCCAGGCCCGGTGACCGAAGAGCTCTAGAGCTTGTCGACGTTGATCGCCTTCGGGCCCTTGGGGCCGGCCTCTTCCTCGTAGGACACCTTCGCGCCCTCGGCGAGTGAGCGATAGCCGTCCGCCTGGATGCTCGAGTGGTGAACGAACAGGTCCCGGCTGCCCTCATCGGGCGTGATGAAGCCGAAGCCCTTCTCGTCGCTGAACCACTTGACGGTTCCGGTTGGCATAAGGTCTCTCCTCCTGACTCAAAGTGCTGCTCGCGGAGGTGATGACTACCCCGGCGCCTGCACCCGCGTGTCACCGCTGAAACGGATCAGCGGCCCTATGCGGCGGGAAGGTAGCACGGTCCCGAGCAGCTGACTCGCACCCTGGACAACGTTCACGCGCCGGACACAGTTCGATGCCGGAAAGGGCGCGCGACCGGCACACTGACGGTCATGGATGACCCGATGCCCGTACGCGGACGAACCGCGATCCCGCTGCGCGAGGTCGAGCTGCGGGCGTCGCGCTCCTCGGGACCCGGGGGCCAGCACGCCAACACGACCGCCAGCCGGATCGAGGCGGTGTTCGACGTCACCGCCTCGCAGTCCCTCAGCCCCGAGCAGAAGCGCCGGGTGATCGCCCGGCTCGGACCGCGCGTGGTCGCGATCGCCCAGGACTCGCGCAGCCAGGCGCAGAACCGCGAGCTCGCGCTGCAGCGGCTCGCCCAGCGCCTTGCCGGCGCGCTCACCGTCTCGCGTCCACGCACGCCCACGCGTCCGAGCAAGGGCTCGGTCAAGCGCCGTCAGGAGGCCAAGCGCCACCGATCACAGCGCAAGCGCGATCGCCGCCGCCCCGGCGAGGAAAGCTGAGCGGCCCGTGCGCTGGTACGTAGACGGCATGAACGTGATCGGCACCCGCCCCGACGGCTGGTGGAAGAATCGCGACGTGGCGATGCTGCACCTGGTCGATCTCCTCGAGCGCTGGGCCGCGCACGAGAATGAGGATGTCGTGGTCGTCTTCGAACGCAAGCCCTCGCCGCCGATCCGCTCGACGGTGATCGAGGTCGCCCACGCCCCTCGGCCACGCCGTGACGCCGCCGACGACGAGATCATGCGGCGTCTGGCCGCCGAGCCCGCCCCCGGCCTGGTTCGGGTTGTGACCTCGGACCGTTGGCTGGCCGACCGGGCCAGCGCACTGGGCGCCGGGGTGCACGGAGCCGAGATGTTCCGTGCCCTGTTGGACGGATTCTGACGGCTGCCACAATCAAGCTCATGGCCGACCCTCCCAGCCGCCGCCCCACGCTCCCGCGCGAGCGTCAGAAGCCCCCGCCCCAGCCCTCGCCGGGCTGGCGGGTCACGCCCGCGCCCGACGGCCGCGGCGCGTCTGATGGGGACAAGCCGCCGGGTCGGACGCGCTCTCGGTGGTGGATCGCTGCGGTTGTGGTCGCTCTGCTCGCGCTCAACTTGTGGATCTCCTCTCAGGCGCTGCAGCCCAACCAGCCGGTCCGGATCCCCTACAGCCCTACCTTCCTGACCCAGGTCGGGGCGGGCAACGTCAAGGAGATCTCCTCCACTGGTGACGCGATCCAGGGGACGCTGAAGAACGCCATCCGCTACCCGCCGGCCGATCGCAATGCCGGGACGACGACGAACATCGAGACCCAGGTCCCGTCGTTTGCCAATAACCAGCAACTCGAGGCGCTGTTGCAGAAGAGCAACGTGACGATCGATGCCCAAGCTCCGAACGGCGGTCCCTCGGTGCTAGAGAGTGTGCTGTTCGGCTTCGGGCCCACCCTGCTGCTGTTCGCGATCATCTTCTTCGTCATGCGGCGGGCGGCGGCCGGCGGCGGCGGGGCCGGAGGCCTGATGTCCTTCGGCCGCTCGCGGGCCCGGCGAGTTGAGGCCTCCGATCAGAGCATCACCTTTGAGGACGTGGCCGGGATCGACGAGGCCAAGGAGGAGCTGACCGAGATCGTGGACTTCCTCAAGACGCCCGACAAGTACTTAAAGCTCGGGGCCCGCATCCCGCGCGGGGTGCTGTTGAGCGGCATGCCCGGGACCGGCAAGACGCTGCTGGCCCGTGCCGTGGCCGGCGAGGCCGGGGTGCCGTTTTTTCAGATGTCAGCCTCGGAGTTCGTCGAGATGATCGTCGGCGTCGGCGCCTCGCGCGTGCGCGATCTCTTCTCCCAGGCCAAGCAGGCGGCCCCGGCAATCATCTTCATCGACGAGCTCGACGCCGTCGGGCGCTCTCGCTCGGCGGGCGGCCCCAACATGTCGGGCGGCCACGACGAGCGCGAGCAGACGCTGAACCAGATCCTCACCGAGATGGACGGCTTCAGCCCGCGGGAGAGCGTGATTGTGCTTGGCGCCACCAACCGGCCCGAGGTGCTCGACCAGGCGCTGCTGCGCCCGGGTCGCTTCGATCGTCGCGTCGTCGTCTCCCCCCCGGATCGCGCGGGCCGCGAGGCGATCCTGCGCGTGCACACCCGCTCGGTGCCGCTCTCTCCCAACGTCGATCTCGGCGCCGTCGCCGCGTCGACCCCCGGAATGGTCGGTGCCGACCTCGCGAACGTCGCCAACGAGGCCGCGCTGCTGGCCGCCAAGCGCAACCACGACACCGTTGCCCGCCAGGATCTCACCGACGCGCTTGAGCGGATCGTGCTCGGTGCCGCGCGCAAGGTGATGATCTCCGAGGATGACCGTCGACGCACCGCCTACCACGAGGCCGGCCACGCAATCCTGGGCATGCTCACGCCGGGGGCGGACCCGGTCCGCAAGGTCTCGATCATCCCCCGCGGTCAGGCGCTCGGGGTCACGTTCTCCGCGCCCGATGCCGATCGCTTCAACTTCGATGAACGCCATCTGCTCGCGCAGATCAAGGTCGCGCTCGGCGGTCGCATCGCCGAGGAGGTCGTGTTCGGCGATCTCACCACGGGCGCCGAATCAGACATCCAGCAGCTGACCCGGATCGCGCGCGGCATGGTCGGACGCTGGGGGATGAGCCCCGCGATCGGCCCGGTCGCCGTCCTGGCCGCCGACGGTCAGAGCCAGCTGCTGCCCGGCGTATCGGAGACCTCGGCCGAGACCCAGCGGCTGGTCGACACCGAGGTGCACCGGATCGTCGAATCGGCTCACGCCGAGGCGACCCAGGTGCTGATCGCCCACCGGGCCAATCTCGACGCCCTTGTCGTCCAGCTGCTCGAACACGAGACGCTGGACGAGGCCGAGGCCTACACGGCGGCGAGTCTGCCCCGCGAGCGTGCCGGCGAGCCCCGGCCCGAGCTCGCGGCGGAGCGCAGCGCCCTGACGTCCTCGTAATCGCCACCAGCCACTCAGCTGCACGGATGTTCGTTCAAGCGTCCAGTCCTGGGGTGAGGCACTCGATCCTCGCCGTCAGTCTCCTCGGCTGAGCCGGTCCCAGGCGGCGATGAAGTCGGCGCGACTGCGGTCGATACGCGCCCCGGGGTGGCGGGCGGCCATGCTCAGCAGCCGTTCGTTGACCGGTGTTGCCGGTAGTACGCGGTACTCGCTCCAGGTAATGGTCGTCTTCGCGCCAGGGGCGTCCTCGATGACCAACCTGATCGGGTAGTAAGTGCCGGGCGCGACGTCGTACTCACCCGTCAGGACGCCGCGCGCGGCGGGACGGCGGGACGGCACGAGCTTGATCGCCCGGCGCCCGTCGACGACCGTGGTGCCGATCACCTTGAGTCGGCCGAGCTGGGCGCGAGCCTCAGCGCTGACGTTCCCAACCCGAAACGCGGGATGGACGCTCATGCGGTACTTGTGGGTGGCGTCCGCGGCGTCTGACACCTCCGCGCTGCCGTCGAGCAGTTGCCGGGCTTGACTGGCCGTGATCGTCAACGGCGGGGCAGGCGCAAGTGCCTCGGACGGCAAGCGGAAGAACAAGGCGTGCGCGGGATACGTGTAAACGTACGTGCCCGGTCGGGCCCCCGGACTGATGTCCGGGCCGTAGTTGCTGGAGTCGTAGACCACGTGCCTGATCGGGTCATAGAGCTCGTTGTGGCCGCGGACGTAGCCGTTCTGCACGCCGTGCACAGCGCTGCTGCCCGTGTCCGGCTCGATCTCGCTCTGCGGGCCAGGCCCGGTGGGAGTCTCGGTGATGGCGCTCCCGTGCGAGTGCGTCTGCATGCCATCAGGTGCCGACGGCGGGTAGCTCAGAACGCTACTCCACCGCTCGATCACGATTGACCCCGTGGCATGTAGCGCAGCGTCAGCCCCGCGCAGGATCGCGGCGTCCGCGGGCGGCGCGCCCGCCGGCCCACGACCCGAAAGCACGCCGGTCACGCCGACGAGC
>JALYTU010000766.1 GCA_030854125.1 Actinomycetota bacterium
GCACCGCCCCCAGAACCGACTTCTCGGCTTCGAGGTTGTGAGGCGGCATCGCGATGTTCTGGACGGCGCTCATGGACGACGATCGAGTCTAGGTTCGCGAGAGGCGGCTGACACAGATGCTTCCCGCTCGATGCGGCGTTTGTGTTTCGGGCGTGCCCAGCAACGAGTCGGCCGCCCTGTGGGGCGGCCGGATACTGCGGTCGGTGTCAGCAGCGGGAAGCGGCTGTCGCTAGGACGCGACGACCATCGTCTTGATCGACGCGGTCACCTCGTCGGCGATCTCGACCACGACCATGTAGGTGCCGACGTTCTTGATCGGCTCCTCGAGATGCACCTTGCGGCGATCGACCTTGATTCCGCGAGCGTCCCGGATCGCGTCCGCGATGTCCTGCGTGGTGACCGAGCCAAACAGACGTCCGTCGTCGCCGGCCTGCTGGGCGATGGTCAGCACCGTGCGCCCGAGCACGGCAGCGCTCTCCTGCGAGCGCTGCTTGGCCTGCTGGAGGGCCTTCTCGGCATCCTGGAGGCGCTTGGCCGCAGCCTTGATCGAGGCGCCGGTGGCCGGCTCCGCGAGCTTGCGAGGAAGCAGGTAGTTGCGCAGGTAGCCCGAGGACACGTCGACGACCGTGCCACGTTCGCCCAGCGCGTTGACATCCTGCAGCAGAATCGCCTGAGGCATCGCGTTCTCTCTAGCGTTCGCGGTCACGGTCACGGTCGCGGTCTCCACGACCACGACCGCTGTGCTCAGTGCCCTCGGTCACGTAGGGCAGCAGCGCGAGCTCGCGCGCACGCTTGACCGCCCGGGCGACCTGGCTCTGATGACGCCGACACGCGCCCGTGATGCGCCGGGAACGGATCTTGCCGCGCTCGGAGATGAACCGGCGCAGGGTCGAGATGTCCTTCCAATCGACCTGCTCGACTTTGTCCCGACAATATGGGCACGACTTACGACGGGTCGTTGTCGGCCCGCCCTTCCTGTCTCGCCGGCGTACCGGTCGTCTGCGTTGCTTGGCCATCGTACCTTTGAATCTAGCTGGTTCCCGCACAGAGTGCGGCGAGCGGATCCTGCGTGACCCGCTCGGAGACCGTCACGCCGAGGGGCGCCGGGCGATCAGAACGGGATGTCCTCGTCAGCGGCAGCGCTCACCGGGGTGCGTTCGAAGTCGCCGGTGTCGATCGGGACGTCGCTGTCGGCCGCGCGCACGCTGCTCGAATAGCCATTCCCGTTCCCGCTACCGGCGTCGTCGCGACCCCCAAGGAACTGCACTGACTCGGCGATGATATCCACCGCCTGGCGCTTCTGACCCTCGGGGCTTGTCCACTCGCGCCAGCGCAGCCGGCCGTCGATGGCGACGGGGCGGCCCTTGCTCAGGTACCGGGAGCAGTTTTCGCCCTGCGCGCCCCACACGGTGACGTCGAAGTAGTTGGGCTGATCTTCCCACTGGTTGGTCTCGTTGTTGCGCCGCCGGCCGTTGCAGGCGACGCGCAGCGAGCAGACCGAGGTGCCCGACGACGGCAGCGAGCTGAGCTCGGGGTCGCGGGTCAGATTGCCGGTGATGATCACCCGGTTGATATTGGTGCCTGCCATGCGAGGCTCCTTTCTGGGAACGTATGAAGCTCTGCTCCGAGTCTATGGGGGGTCCAGACGGCCGCCTCCGTCGTCGCCGGAAAATGGGCAGAAACCTTGCGCTCTCCGGACACACCGGGCACACGGGTGACGATTTGGCGACATCTGGCCCCGTCATCGACCGCACGTTTCGGAGGGGCGCTCAGTGGCCGGCCCCGGGGGGAGGCCAAGCGGGCACCCGACCCGCGCCGGTGGGCTGACGCTTGGCGCGGTACGCGGGGGTGGTGCGTCGCGCCGCGACCGGCGCGGGCGGGCACCCGCTGACCACCCTCGGTAGCCCAGAAGCTCAGGCGGGCGTGGGACGCCACCTCGGCGCCCCGGATCTGGCCCGGTTCAGGGTTCCCAGCGGTACCCGACGCGCCGCACCGTGTGCAGCCGCGGCGCGTGATTGTCACCGAGCTTGACCCGGACCCGCCGCACATGGACGTCGACCGTCCGCGCCCCTCCGAAGAACTCGTAGCCCCACACGCTGCGCAGCAGCGCCTCGCGGGAGAAGGCCCGTCCCGGGTGGGTAACCAGATACT
>JALYTU010000135.1 GCA_030854125.1 Actinomycetota bacterium
CATCAAGTCCATCCGCGGCTCGGATCCTGACGCGGCGCTCTACTGGCTGGCCAGGATGGAGGCGGGCGGTGAAGCGCCGGAGTTCGTCGCCCGACGGCTGGTCATCTCGGCCTCCGAGGAGATCGGCGTGGCCGCCTCGGGCGCCCTGACGGTGGCCGTCTCAGGGATGCAGGCGGTCAAGATGATCGGCCCACCCGAGTGCTGGCTGCACCTCGCCCATGTCACCGCCTACCTGGCGCGAGCCCCCAAGAGCTGGGCGGCCTACCAGGGGCTCGGCACGGCGCGCAAGCTCGTGGCCGAGCGCCCGCACTATCCGGTTCCCGCCCATCTGCGCAACGCGACCACCGCACTTGACCGACAGCTGGGCCACGGCCAGGGATACGTCCATGCCTCACAGTCCGGCGGCGACGCGGTGGAGTTCCTGCCGCCCGAGCTCAAGGGCACGGAGATCTACACGCCCTCGGGCAACGGCCAGGACCGGTAACCGGTCAGGGGACGCGTCAGGAGCGCAGGCGGCCGAGCACGATGTCGTGCAGACGGCCGTTGGTGGCCACGGCCGAGCCGCCGTCGGCGGTGGCCACCCCGGCGAGATCGGTGAAGCGGCCGCCCGCCTCCTGCACAACGACCAGCGGGGCAGCGAGATCCCACAGCGAGGCGACGGGATCCAGCGCGATCTCGGCCGAGCCCTCGGCGACGAGCATGTACTGCCAGAAGTCCCCGAACCCCCGTGACCGCCAGCACTCGGCGGCGAGCCGGCTGAACGCCTCGACGCCGACGCGGGTCACCCAATCCTCGAGACCGGCGAAACACAGCTGGGCATCGGCCAGCTGGGCGATCGCCGAGACCCGCAGCGGACGGGGCTCCCCGGCCCCCTCGCGCAGGAACGCTCCGCCCCTCCGCGTCGCCCACCAGCGACGGCTCAGCGCCGGCGCCGACACGACCCCGAGGACGAGCTCGCCGTCCTGCTCGAGCGCCAGCAGGGTCGCCCATACCGGCATTCCGCGCACGTAGCTCTTGGTGCCGTCGATCGGGTCCACGATCCAGCGCCGGGTGGCGCTTGTCCCGGCGTCCTCGCCGTATTCCTCACCGAGCACCGCATCCTCGGGGTGAACCTCGGCCAGGCGGGCGCGCATCACCTGCTCGACCGCACGGTCGGCCTCGCTGACCGGGGTGAGGTCGGGTTTGGTCTCGACGATCAGGTCCTCGGACCGGAAGCGCGCGATGGTGATCGCGTCGGCCAGATCGGCCAGTTGGTGGGCGAGCGCGAGGTCATCGTCGAGTGTGGCCACGCGCGCATGCTACGGGGCCGTCCCGGGGTAGGCTGAGCCCATGACCGCCCTCCCCGCTGAGCAGCTGCAGAGCGAGTGCATGGAGGTGCTCCAGCGCCTGGTCCGCTTCAACACCGTCAATCCGCCCGGCAACGAGCGCGCGGCGATCGAATACCTGGACGGATACGTCTCCGCCGCGGGCTTTGAGACCACGGTGCTCGGCGAGAGCCCGGAGCGCCCGAACCTGGTCGCTGACCTGCACGGCGCGCGGGACGGCCCCACCCTGTGCTTTCTCGGCCACGTCGACACCGTGCTCGCCGACGCGTCGGAGTGGCGCCACGATCCGTGGTCGGGCGATCTCGCCGACGGATTCCTGTGGGGCCGCGGTTCGATCGACATGAAGTCCCAGGTCGCCGCCGAGGCGGTCGCCGCGGTCAGCCTGGCGCGCAGCGGATGGCGGCCCGCCCGGGGCACGCTGAAGCTCGTGTTCGTCGCCGACGAGGAGACCGGCGGGGATGTCGGGGCCCA
This sequence comes from Actinomycetota bacterium, assembly GCA_030854125.1. Taxonomy (GTDB): domain Bacteria; phylum Actinomycetota; class Thermoleophilia; order Solirubrobacterales; family Solirubrobacteraceae; genus Palsa-465. The sequence continues at coordinate 1,797 of JALYTU010000135.1, forward strand.
CTGGCTGACCTCAGAGCACCCGGACAAGGTCCGCTGCGACATGCTCTTCAACGAGGGCGGCGGCGAGTCGTTCCAGTACAACGGCCGGCGCCACTACGGGGTGTGCTGCGCCGAGAAGGGGATCTTCCGCTTCAACGTCACCGCCCATGGAGCCGCCGGCCACGCGTCGCTCCCCCGCACGGGCGACAACGCGCTGCTCAAGCTGGCTCCGATCCTCGCCCGGCTCGCTGACCAGCCCGAGTCCTTCGCGGTCACCGACGCCCCGGCGGCCCTGCTGCGCGGTCTCGGCGAGGACCCGGCCGACCCCGGGGGTGCACTGGCCCGGATCGCAGCCGCCGAGCCGCGACTGCGCACCCTGATGGAGCCGATGTTCGGGGTGACGCTCACGCCGACGATGGCCAGCGCCTCGGGCAAGATCAACGTGATCCCGTCGCGCGCACAGGTGCGCGTCGACTGCCGGGTCCCGCCCGGTCTCGGCGAGCAGGCGGCACGTGCGCGCATCTCGCAGGTGCTCGGAGACGAGTCCGACGCGCTGAGCATCGAGTTCACCGAGCAGGTGGTCGGCAACCAGTCTCCGGTCAGCGGTGAGCTGATGAGCGCGATCGAGCGATGGGTGGCGGTCAACGATCCCGGCGCCGGTGCCGTCCCGGTGATCCTGCCCGGCTTCTCTGACTCGCGCTGGTTTCGTGACGCGTTCCCCGAGTGCGTGGCCTACGGCTTCTTCCCCCAGCGTCACCAGGGTCTACTCGAGGCCGCGCCGCTTGTGCACAACGCCGATGAGCGGATCGACGTGCGCGACCTCGGTTTCGCCACCACCTTCTTCGCCGACATCGCCCGCGAGCTGCTGGGCTGACCCGCTGCCCGCGAGCTCGCGGGTCGACCGGGGCAGGATCGCGATGGCCATCAGCGCGAAGGTGATCGCCGCGCCAACCCCGAGCACGAGCTGCGGCGAAGATGCGGCGGCGAGGGGGCCGGCGAGCGCGAACCCGAGCGGAAGCAGGGCCAGCGAGCCCATCCAGTCATAGGCGCTGACCCGCGACAACGCGGCGGGCGGGATGAACCGCGCGAGCGCAACCTCCCACCAGATGCCGAACAGGGAGAACCCGAATCCGGTCGCGGTCGCACACGCGATCACCACCGCCTCGGGCGCGCTCAGCGCCAGCACCCCGTTCTGAAGCGGCCACAGGAACATCAACACCAACCCAACGAGCAGTGGCCGCCGCGGGCGCCAGCGCAGGCCGACGAACGAGCCGATCAAGGCGCCGGCGCCGGCCACACTCTCCAGCACGCCGAACAGGCCCGCTCCCCCGTAATGGTCACGGGCGATGACCGGCGCCAGCGAATACCACGGCGCGTAGGCGCACAGCAGCGCCCCCGTGAAGGCGGCGATCGTCACCCACACCCACGGCCGCGAGCGCACCTCCATCCAGCCGCCACGCAGCTCGTGCCAGACGGTCGTCGTCACCGTCGAGGCCCGTCCGCGAGGTCGGGGCGTGACCCGAGCCAGCAGCGCGGCACTGACCAGGAAGGTGGCGGCGTCCAGCGCAAAGGCCTCGCCGGCCCCGAGCCCGAGGACGAGAACCGTGCCCAGCGCCGGACCGACGAGGATCGCCAGATGCTCGCTGGAGGCCGACAGGGCGCGGGCCTCCTGCATCAGCTCCTCCGGCGCCGTCTGGGGAACGAGTCCCGAGTAGGCGGGCTGAAAGAAGGCCCGGCAGGCGCCGAACAGGGCCTCGATGATCACCATCTCGGTGATCGACGCTCCGCCGGTGAGGATCAGCGCGGCGAGTACCGCGTGCAGAACAGCGCGGGCGAGGTCGCAGACGATCATGATCCGAACCCGATCCCGCCCACCCCCGCGATCGGCCCACACGCCGCCGAACAGCAGCAGCAGCACCAGCGGCAGGGTCTGGGCGAGCAACACGATTCCGAGATCGGTCGCGGATCCGGTCCGCGCCGTGATGTAGAGCGCGAGGGCGACGATCACGACCTGGTCGCCGACTGCGCTGGCGGCTTGGCCCAGGAACAGATTGCGAAAATCGGGGTGGCGCAGGACACGCAGGTGAAACACGATCAGAATCTCTCACGTCAACGGCGGCGGGGATGTGACCGGGGACGGGACGGGGGGCGGCATAGACTCCGGGCATGTCCACTCGGGTCTTGGCGCGGCTGGACCCGGACATCTTCCGCCTCCCCGTGGAGCGCATCCGGGCCGGCTACTACTCCGACGCCTACTTCGTGTACACCAAGCAGCTGCTCGAGGCTGAGGGCGAGCATCCGCGGGTAACGATGCAGGTCTTCCAGAAGGACGAGTCGATCCTCGGGGGGATCGACGAGGCGATCGCGGTGCTCAAGACCTGCGCCGGTCACGAGCGAGACGGGGATTGGGTGGCGGGCTGGGAGCAGCTCACCGTTCATGCCCTGCACGAGGGCGATCCGATCGCCCCTCGCGAGACGGTCATGACGATCGAGGGCGACTACAGCCTGTTCGCGCATCTGGAGACGGTCTACCTGGGCTCGCTGGCCCGTCGTTCGCTGGTCATGCGCAACGTCGCTGAGGTGGTGAAGGCCGCCCGCGGCAAGGATATCCTCTTCTTCCCGGCCCGCCACGACCATTGGCTGGTCCAGACCGGCGACGGCTGGGCCGCACACGTGGCCGGCGCGATCGGCGTCTCCACTGACGCACAGGCCTCATGGTGGGGCGGGACCGGCGTCGGCACCGTCCCCCACGGCCTGATCGCGGCCTACGGCGGAGACACGACACGGGCGGCGCTCGCCTTCTCCGAGCGCTTTGGCGACCAGATGAACATCACCGTGCTGGTCGATTTCGAGAACGACTCGGTGGCCACCGCGCTGGAGGTCGCCCAGGCGCTGGGCCCGAAGCTGTGGGGCGTACGCCTGGACACCTCCGAGCAGCTGGTCGACCGCTCGCTGCTGGACGAGATGGGGGGCTTCAGCCCGACCGGAGTCAACCCGCGGCTGGTCGAGAAGGTGCGGGGGGCGCTCGACGGCGCCGGCTTCCCGGACGTGCGGATCGTCGTCTCGGGCGGCTTCAACGCCAAGCGGATCCGCGAGTTCGAGGCTCACGGGGTCCCGGTTGACGCCTACGGAGTCGGTTCGTCGCTGATCCGCGGCCAGAACGACTTCACCGCGGACGTCGTGACGGTCAACGGGCGCCCGTGCGCGAAGGTCGGGCGGGGCCTGTCGCCCAATCCGCGGCTGGAGCGGGTTCAGTAGCCGGCCGGGCCTCACTGAGGAGCCGCACCGGTATCCTCGTCGCGCGTGCTGTCCGCGATCGACCATGTCGGCGTCGCCGTGTCGGATATCGACGCGGCGCTCGCCCTCTACCGCGATGCCCTCGGGATGCCCCTCGTGCATCGCGAGACCGTGTCTGAGCAGGGGGTCGATGCGGCCCTGCTCGACGTCGGCGACGGCCACGTGGAGCTGCTGGCACCCCTCGGCCCCGACACTCCGGTCGGCAGGTTTCTGGCCCGCAACGGCGCCGGGCTGCATCACGTCGCCTACCGCGTCGCCGACGTGCAGGCGGCCCTCGACGCCGCGCGTGCCGCCGGACTGCGGCTCATCGACGAGACCGCGCGGAGTGGCATCCGCGGCTCGCGCGTCGCCTTCCTGCACCCAGCCGCGACCGGCGGCGTGCTTACCGAGATCGTCCAACCCGCGGAGGACCACTGATGCCCGACCGTCCCCAGAAGATCAACATCGGCTTCCTCGGCGGCCCCGTGCTGAGCGCGCGGGTCGCCCCCCCTGAGCTGGCCGGCCTGCGCCAGGCGCTCGGAAGCACCGGCTGGCACGACCTCGCGTCCGAGGACGGGACGATCGCGCTCGATCTCGAGAAGGTCGTATACGTGCTCGTCGACACCGATGCCAACCGGGTGGGTTTCGGAAGCTGACGCCGTCCGCCGCGCTACCGGGGCGCGGCCGCGAGATGACCTTCGAGGTGCGCCCGTCCCGGGCCGGCGGCGATCTCGCGCACCTGACAGGACCGTGCCCGGCAGCTCACGTCGAGCAGCCGCGCGCCACCCTCGGTGGCGACCATGAGATCACCGGGATGCACGATCGGTGAGGGCAGCGCCGCGACCGAAAGCCGCAGGATCGCGTTGTCCCCGGGATGGCGATTGCCGGGATTGAGGCGGTCGGCGGCGAGCAGGGCCGCGAAGCGATGACGCGGCAGCTGGACCTCACTCTCGACCCCGATGTCCTGGCCGAAGGGCAGCCCGGACACGGCCATCAGCTGGCTGCGGCCGTCGGGCCCGATCGCGTACAGCCGCCCGCTCTTCTCATCCGGAGCGATCAGGTCACCGGCAAAGCGGCCGAAGGGCGCGGTGGCGACGATCAGGCCACCCTCGACGCGCGGGGCCGCCCGAGTGATCGTCGAGACCCTGCCGTGGCAGTCGATCGCCTGCACGGTCGTGCGAGCCCCGTCGGTGATCGTGACCAGCAGCCGGTGCCCGAAGCTGCCAGCCTCGTCAAAGGTGATCCCGTCGATCAGACCCGGCGCGGTGATCGAGGCAAAGCGCCGCACCGGTCCGTGACTGCGGACGGCGACCACCCCACGACCGCCATACAGGCGCAGCGCGTAGACCGTGTCGGTCCCGAAGGGGCAGCCGCGATGATCCGGTGCGGGCGCGGCGATGTACGGCTCGGCATTGCCCGGCCGGTCATAGGCGGCCGAGAAGAGCCGCTGATGCCCGGTCGGCCCCAGGGTCCACAGGCGGCCGCCGGCGGCGAGCACGAGTGAGCTGTCGCGCAGCGGCCCGGCGAGATCCAGCGGCCGGTTGGCATGGCGCCACACGGGCCACGCAGCCCGCGGGAAGGCCACGCTGACTTGCGTCTGCGCCGGCTTGAGGGGCAGATCCTCGGCCACGGTCGAACCGCCACACGCGGACACCAGCGCGGCGGCGCCCAGCAGGGTCAGGGCGAGAACCCACGTGCGGCTCACGTTGAGAGCGCTCATCCCCTGATCAGGGTAGGGAACGGATCCCCTACTACAGTCCAGCGCCGTGGTTTCCCTCGCTGCTCTGGACCGGCTGGATCGCGCGCTGCTGCGTGCTGCACGTACGCGTGCGCACACTCCCGCGCTGGAACGCGCTGTGTCGGCCTACGCGCGCGTGGGCGAGCATGCCGCCTGCTGGCTGGCGCTCGGCGCGATCGGCAGCGCCACGGCGCGAGACTCCGAGCGCCGCCGGGG
>JALYTU010000136.1 GCA_030854125.1 Actinomycetota bacterium
ATGGGGGCGCGAGCATCGCGATCCCCAGCGGCGCGGCCAAGGTCCGCGAACGGACCGGTCTGCCGCTGAGTTCAAGCCGACGATCAGCGAGCCGATGGCTCCTCTGCTGGGGCATAGCGGCCGGGACTTCCATGGCGCTCCTGACGAGCCTCTCACGGGCCGCGGTCGCCCAGCAGAGAGGTCAAAAGGACCGAGCGAGCGCATCACCACCGAACTCTTGGGCCAAGCGACGACCGGGTCAGCGTACCAACGAACTCCCGCCCGGCGCTTAGTAGGAACCCGCAAAACCGATTCGCACCCGGTACCGATGACGGGGAGGTCCGCGATCCGTACGGTCGCTTCTGGAAGCGAACACTTCACGGAGTCAAACGACAATGTTCAGCAACGTCCTAGCTACTACCCGAGGAATAACTCGTGAGTCGCCCTGAAACGAAACGGCCGCGGAGTGATCTCGCGCGGCCGGTTCGTAGTGAGTGGGCGATCCCGGTCCCATGACACCGATACGCCCAGCGGGGCCGAGCGTTCATCGGCTCCGGAAAGAGAGTCGACGGGGCATGACGGCGCGGGAGTTGGCAGCGATGATCGATCACACGCTGCTCAAGCCCGAGGCGACGGCCGACGATGTCGGCGCCCTGTGCGCTGAAGCCGAGAAGCTGCATGTCTATGCGGTCTGCGTTTCGCCGACGATGGTTGCCCGGGCCGCGCTCGGGCTGCGAGGCTCTCAGGTGAAGGTCGCGGCGGTGATCGGCTTCCCGTCCGGCGCGCACCGAATCGAAGTGAAGGCCGACGAGGCGCTGCGGGCCGCGGGCGATGGAGCGGATGAGGCTGACATGGTGATCAATCTGGGGTTGGCGCTGGCGGGCGACTGGGACGGTGTCCGAGCTGAGATTTCGGCCGTGCGAGCGGTTCTCGTCAGCGGACAGATCTTGAAGGTCATCATCGAGAGCGCCGCGTTGAGCTCGGCGCAGATCACCACCGCATGTCGCGCGGCAGAAGCCGGCGGCGCGGACTTCGTGAAGTCCTCCACCGGGTTTCACCCGGCGGGAGGCGCCAGACCTGAGGACATCCGAATCATGGCCGCAGCCGTCGGCGGACGTCTCGGTGTGAAGGCGGCCGGAGGCATCCACGACGCCGCGACGGCGATGGCGTTGATCGACGCCGGCGCCACCCGGCTCGGAATGTCCTCGACGGCAACCGTGCTGGCTGGGATCGGCCGACCGACAACGCAGTTCAGCCATACCGAAACGGAGCCCAGCCATGCACATCGTTGATCTGATCGCCGCCAAGCGCGACGGACACGCCATCGGTAGCGATGACCTGCATCGGCTGGTCGATGGCTACACGAAGAAGGAGATCCCGGACTATCAGATGTCGGCGTTCCTGATGGCCGGGTATCTGCGGGGTTTCGACCACGAGGAAACCGTTGCTCTGACCGACGCGATGCTGGCATCGGGCGCTCAGCTGGACCTCTCGCAGCTCTCCGGACCGACGGTCGACAAGCACTCGACCGGCGGGGTCGGTGACAGCACCACCCTGGTTGTGGCCCCGCTGGCCGCGGCCCTGGGCATGCAGATGATCAAACTGTCGGGCCGGGGGCTGGGCTTCACCGGCGGAACGCTGGACAAGCTCGAGTCGATCCCCGGAATGCGCACCCAGCTGAGTGCCCGGGAGCTCATCGCTCAGGTCGACCGTATTGGCCTTGCCGTCTGCGCCCAGACCGACGACCTGGTTCCTGCCGACCGGGCGATGTACGCCCTGCGCGACGTCACCGCGACGGTCGGCAACACGGCGCTGATCGCCTCCAGCATCATGAGCAAGAAGCTCGCCGGGGGAGCCCACGGGATCCTGCTCGACGTGAAGGTCGGCTCCGGCGCGTTTATGAAGAACGCCCGCGACGCCAGAGAGTTGGCCGAGGTGTGCGTGGCGCTTGGAAGCGAAGCCGGTCGTGCCACGCGGGCGCTGATCACCGACATGAGCCAGCCGCTGGCCAATACTGTCGGCAACGCGATCGAGGTGCGGGACGCGATCGAGGTGCTGCGCGGCGAGCAGCAGTCTCGCTTCGTCGAGCTCTGCCTCGCCCTCGTCGGCCACCTGGCCGCCCTTTCAGGTGTGGCTGTGGACGCTGAGACTGGAATGGACGCCGCTGCGCGTGCGCTCACCAGCGGCGCCGGACTGGACCGGTTGCGACAGCTGATTGAAGCTCAGGGCGGGGACCCGAACGTCACCGAGGACACGTCGCTGCTCCCGAGCGCACCCATCGTGCACGATATCCATGCCCCGCAGAACGCCTGGCTGGCCACCGTGGACACCGAAGGGGTCGGCCGAGCCTCGGGCGCGCTCGGCGCCGGCCGGGAAGCCGTCGGTGCGGCCATCGATCCCGCCGTGGGCCTGACGCTCGAGGCGAAGATCGGTGACCAGGTCCGCCGCGGAGAGGTGATCGGCAGGATCCTGGCTCGGGATGAGGACGGCGCTCGGATCGGCGAGCACGCCGTGCTCGCGGCACTGGGTTGGTCGCCGTCTGCAGTCGCCGCGCCGCTCCTCATCCACGCGGTCATCGACCGCGCCTCGACGGGCTCTGGTCCGGTCAGGGTTTCCAAGGCTCAGGCGTCCGGGAACGGTGACCTCCCAGTGCCGTCCGGGAGCCCCAATCGGTAGGAAGCGAGAACGAAAGAGCGACTCATGAGACACGGTGAAACATGGCCACGGTAGACGCTAAGCACACAGGAGATCTGGAAACGGGGGAACGCTCACTACGGGACCGGTTGGGGGCGGACATCGAGACCGTCGGAGTGGCTCCCGTACCGGAAGATCAGCGCACGATGACGCCGGGCAAGCTCTTCATCGTCTGGTTGATGGCCTCGGCGTCAGCGACAACGCCGCTGATCGGGCTGCTGCTGTTCCACTACGGGCTGACCTACATGATCGCCGCGATCGTGATCGCGTTCCTGATCGGCGTCATTCCGGCCGGTCTGTTCTCCGAGATGGGCCGCCAGGTGCCGCTGACGGCGCTGGTCGTGGCCCGCAAAAGCTTCGGATGGGATGGCTCGTTGTTCTTCTCGTTGCTGTTCACGGTCGTCAACCTGGGCTGGTTTGGACTGAACACCGAGATCGGAGCGTCGATCCTGGCCTCGATCACCCACTCCTCCACCTACGTCTGGGACGTGGTCGTCGGTGGCTTTGAGGTCATCCTGGTGCTGTACGGGATGAAATGGCTGGAGCGCTTCTACCGCTACACCAGCGGCGTGCTGATCCTCTGTTACCTGGCGCTGACGATCTACCTGGTCACGCATTACACGCTGCACGCTCCCAAGCAGACTGTCCCGATGAACTGGGGAACGGCGCTCACCGTCGTGCTGACGTTCTCGGTCCTGGCCTGGACCTACAAGCTGTCCACCACCTCGCGGTTTGCGGTGTCATCGGCTAAGACCGGAGGGATGAAGGCGTCGTACTTTCTGCTGCCCTCGATCGGGATCATGCTCGCGGTGCTGGTCATGGGTGTGCTCGGCGCGTTCTCCCAACAGGCCACCGGCAACTGGAACATCGCGCTGCTCGGCGCCCACATCTCAGGGTGGGGGTTCGTGGCCGCCCTGGGCGCCGCCCTGGCCGTGCTGCACACCAACGCGATGAACCTCTATCCCTCCACCGTGGACCTGCTCGTGGTGCTCAACAATGTCCACAAGCCGATGCGCTGGGAGCAGCCTATCGCGACGGTGATCCTCGGGCTCGGTGGCACCGGCCTGGCGATCGCCGGGATCCTGTCGCACGTGAGCACGCTGCTTGCAGATGCCGGTGACGTGGTCATTCCCTTCACCTTCGTGATGTTGGTCGACTGGATCTACGTGCAGCGCCAGCGCACCCGCGTAGAAGCGTTCTTCGAACCTCCGCAAGGCCGCGCGGACCGGATCGTGCCAAGCGCCGTCGGCGCCGTGATCGTCGGCTTCGTCGTTGGCTTCTGGGGCGACAAGTTCCTGCCCGGCTTCTTCTACAACACGTTGCCGCTGCCGGCCGTCGGTGGAGTTCTCGCCGCCGTGATCTACGGTGCCGCGTCGCGCGCGTGGCCGCGAGCGTCGGTGACCGCGACCATCCCGCCGGCCGGCGCATCGGCAGCATGACCGACGACCAGTCGGCGCCGCTCGTGCGTCGAACCTCCGCAGCGACGGCAAGTCCGGGAGCTCTTAAGGCGAATCTGGCTGCGCAGGTCCGGGCGTGGATCGACGACGACCCTGATCCACACGACCGAGAAGAGCTCGAGCAGGTCCTCCGACAGGGCGACGAGTCAGAGCTCGAGGATCGCTTCCGAGGCCCGCTGAAATTCGGGACGGCCGGCCTGCGGGGACCCCTGCGCGCCGGCCCCAACGGGATGAACCGGGCCGTCGTGCGACGCGCCGCCGCCGGCCTCGGCGCCTACCTCGGCGCCGGGCGGACGGTCGTGATCGGGTACGACGCAAGGCACCGAAGCCATCAGTTCGCGCAGGACACCGCAGCGGTCCTCACCGGGGCGGGGCTGCGTGCCCTGGTCCTGCCGCGCGCACTACCAACACCGGTCCTAGCCTTCGCCCTGCGCCACCTGGACGCCGACGCCGGCGTGATGGTCACCGCCAGCCACAACCCCCCGCACGACAACGGCTACAAGGTCTACCTCGGCGCACGCGGTGACCACGGTGCCCAGATCATCCCGCCCGCTGACCGAGAAATCGAGTCACGCATCGCCTCGGTCGGTCCCGTCCGCGATCTGGCGTTCGGCGATCCCGTGCCGCCGCTCGACACCGAGGTGGTCGATGCCTACGTGCAGGCGACAGCGGCGCTGTCCCTCGTCGAAGACCGCGCCATACGCGTCGCCTACACCCCCCTGCACGGGGTCGGCCGCGACACCCTCCTGTCCGTCTTCAGCCACGCCGGCCTGACCGCGCCGGCCGTCGAGCCCTCGCAAGCTGACCCTGACCCCAATTTCCCGACCCTTCCGTTCCCGAATCCCGAGGAGCCGGGGGCGATGGACCGGGTGATCGAACTCGGGCGACACACACGCGCCGACCTGGTCATCGCCAACGACCCCGACGCGGACCGATGCGCCGTCGCGGTCGACGGCCGGCGGCTGAGCGGTGATGACCTCGGCGTGCTCCTGGCCGACCACGTTCTAAGCCACCGCCGCGGGCTGGTGGCGACGACGATCGTCTCCTCGACGATGCTCTCGCGCCTGGCCGCCGCACGCGGCGTCCGCTACGCCGAAACGCTGACCGGCTTCAAATGGATCATGCGCGCCGGAGACGGCCTGGTCTACGGCTACGAACAGGCGATCGGCTACGCCGTCGGACCCGATGTCGTCCGGGATAAGGACGGCATCTCCGCCGCGCTGCTGGTCACCGAGCTCGCCGCCCGGCTGCGCGCCGAGGGACGCACGCTGTCAGACCGCTTGGACGACCTGCACCGCGAGCTTGGGGTGCACGCGACCAACGAATACGACGCCCGAGTCGACATCGCACGCATCCCGCCCGCGATGGCACGCCTACGCAAGCAGCCGCCGTCCGCGCTAGCCGGCCGACGGGTGATCGAGATCCGCGATCTCCTGCTGGACCCGCGCGAGCTTCCAGCCGCCGACGTATTCATCCTGCACCTCGACCGCGGGCGGGTGGTCATCCGGCCCAGCGGCACCGAAGCCAAACTGAAGGCCTACCTCGAGACCGTCGTCCCGGTCACCGGGAACCTTGCCGCGGCCCGCGCAACAGCGGACAATGAACTGAGGCTGCTCCGAGGCGCGGTCATCGCAACGCTCAGCCTGATGCTCTCCTAGCGTAGTTGGGGTCTCCAGAAGGTCTCTGAACCAGCTGCTGAACTGTGCGACCTGCTGATCGAGCGTTGCCTATCGTCCCAGGCCGAAGTAGTGATCGGCGTGACCGGGTTACAAAGATCGTCTTTAGGGTCGTGTGTGTGCCCTCGATCAGGTCTCCGAGAGCGTCGATGTCCTCCGTGATGAACTGGGCGTCAGCGAGCAGGGCGTCGTGGTCGCCGAGGATCAAGGTCGATGTTGTTGGTGACAACGTGTTTTTCCGGAGTCCTGATCTCATGAGTGGGGCTTGTGAAGGCTTCAAGCCGCAGCCGAGCTCTGCCTGTGGGCGATTGGCTGCGCGGGTGTCTGACTGGCAGGGGGTGGTCATGCCGTGGCCTTGTGCTCGAAGGGGGGTCGCCCCGCGCCGGCTCCTGCGCGCGCAGACGGAAGCCGAGCGTGACCTGGTGGTCGCGCTTGAGCAGGACACGACCGCCGCTGACCTACGGCGGGGCCTAGGCCGCGGCGCTGGGGTAACCGTCGCCTGCGCCTGCAACACCGGCTGGCGTGGGCCTGAGCGTGTCAAGGAGAGAGGTGCTGAGCCGGGATCGCGCATAATCTCGCAGGGGGCTTTGACGTTTGCTGGCCGGCTCCAGGAGCCGATCGCGTCGCATGCTCGTCTCGGTGCACGGCCGCGGACGGGATCACGACGACGGGGCGATCGGCGGTGTGCAGCAGCTCGTGAGACACGCTCCCGAGCAGCGCCCGCAACCGGCCGAGGCCGCGCGCGCCGAAGATGATCTCGTCCGCATTTCTGACGCACGCCACGTTCGCGATGGCCTCCGCCGGCGCCCCACCAATGAGTTCTGTGCTCGTAGTCCGTGTCCAGCAGCTCGTCGTTGCCCACGAGCGGGAGCGCATCGAGCAGCGACCGTCCGTGGGCTTGGCGCCGAGTCAGGAGGTCGTCGAAGTTGGGAGAGCCGACGAAATCTGGAGGGAGATCGTAGGCGTGAACGACGATGATGTGCCCTCGGCGGCCGGCGCGGCTTGCCGCCAGGGCGATCGCTGTTCGGGAGGCCTCTGAGCCGTCGTAACCGACGACGATCGTCGGTCCATGTTCTGAGGATCGCATCGTGCTGATCACGTTAGCGCCGGCGTGAGCGGTCTCATCCGCAGGTTCACGCAGCAGGCTTGAGTAGACAATATGGATTGAGGCTCGTCCGGCCGGTGAGGTAGAAACGG
>JALYTU010000767.1 GCA_030854125.1 Actinomycetota bacterium
TCAACCTCGGGCAGCGTCAGCGCGTTCATGGCCGCGTCCCTTCCCCCGCGAGAAGGACATCTTCGATGTCGAGCGCGCAGCGACGCAGATGCTCGGTGTCGAGCCTGAGGTAGTGCGCGGCGGTGGTGGTGCCCGCGGCGTGACCCAGGACCGCGGTGACGACCGGCGGGGGCGTGTCGCTTTGAAGCATCGCGACCGCCAGCGCTCCGCGTAGCGAGTGCAGGCCGTGCGACCGACCGGCCGCGATCACGATCCCGGCACGCCGCGCGTAGTAGCTCAGCCGGCACCCCGCCGACGTCGAGGACCCGAACGCTGTGAACGGGTAACGGTGTTTCACGAACACCTGCCGGCAGGTCGCTTCGGGCCGGCCGTGGCGGATGTAATCGATCACCGCCCATCCGACGTCGCCCGGCAGCGGCAGCGTCAACGGCACGCCGGTCTTGTGCTGCGTCAACGCCAGCGTCTTGGCCCGCCAGTCAAACCATCCGAGCTCCAAACGGCGCAGGTCTCCGACCCTCACACCGAGCCTGGCGGTCAGTAACACCATCGCGTAGTCGCGTTTCCCGATCGCGGACTGCCGATCGATCTGGCCCAGGACCAGGCGGACATCCTCAGCCGTCCACGGGTGCGAAGCCGACTGGCCGCGCCGGGGATAACGCTGCGGCGGGAGCCGCCCCGCCAGGTCTTCCCCGATCTGCCCACCCTGGTGCAGATGGCGCAGAAAGTCAGCCAACGACGAACGCAGCAACCCGGTCGTCTTCGGGCGTCGCCCCGCCGCTGACGCCGAGCCCAAAACCCGGCCAAGTCCCCGGCCTGCGCCTCCTCGAGGGTCTCCCGACCAACCTCCTCGAAGTAAGCGAGGAACTGGTCCGCAGCGCGCCTCTTGGTCACAACACTCGCTTTCAGCATTCCCCCGCCGCCGGCACACCGCGAGGTACTCGTCCCGGACCGCACGGAAACGCGCTGGACAGCGCTCAACTGGCGGCGTTGTCGCCTGCCCCACCTCCGGGATACCTCCGGCCAAGATTTCCATCAGCATGATCAACGGCCGGCGTGCGAGCTGAGCCCGTCTGGAACTCGTCGGCTCGCGCAAACCCGTGAGCCTGCACCCGGACCGCTCGAAGATGAAATCCAGGCAGTCCACCTCGGTCGGGAGCGACCGGCCGCGAGCCTCGAGGAACCCAGCCAACGCGTTGAACTCCGCCTCGTGGCGTTTGATCGTCGCCCTCGACCGACCCGCCGTCACCAACGCGACGATCACCCGCCCCGACGCGTCGCGGATGGTTGCTGCCTGCATGAGAATCGGCCTCCCGATCGCGGTGAACAGAGCGACGATTCTTCACCGCACCCACCGCATCCACGGATGGCCTCCCACACGAGGAACGGGCAACGAATCCCGCATCAAGGAGGAAGGCGCGAATCTGACAGACACGCCGACCAGTCGGGGCGCTGACCCCGCACGCGGCCCCGCACGCGGCCCCGCATTATGTGGCCGAAACCGGCTCCCGCGACAAGCCCAGCAAGGGAAACACGCCAGCCGGCCACATAACCCAGGTGGTGGCGTTTGACGGGGATTGCGATCACCCGTCCGATCGTGTGAAGGTGCTCGGGGTGGCGCAGGGCGGCGTACCTCGCGAAGGAGTGGATCGCCGCGAGCCTGGCGTTCCGGGTGCGGGGGCTGTTGCCGCGGTCTTGCTCGAGATGGTTAAGGAACGCGCCGATCAGCTCGGCGTCGAGATCGTCGATGTCCAGCTGGCAGGGCTGCTTGCCGGTTCGCTGGGAGGCGAACGTGAGCAGCAGCCTGAGCGTGTCGCGGTAGGAGGCGATCGTTTGTGGGCTTGAGTTGCGCTGGGTGATAAGCCGTTCGGTGAACCAGGCCTGCAGGGTTGGCGCGAGCAGGGTCATGGCAGCACCTCTGCCAGCGGCTGAAGGCGGTCGCTGATCAGCGTCATCAGCTCGGGCACCGCCTGCAGGTACCAATATGTGGATTCGGGCTGCTGGTGGCCGAGGAACGTGGAGAGCTCGGGCATCCGCCGGTCGACGTCCTCGCCGGCGTGATGCCAGTCCAGCAGCGTGCGGACGGCCAGCGTGTGACGCTTATGCGGAATTCCGCATAACAGGCATTACGCGGACGGCTGGGTTAT
>JALYTU010000137.1 GCA_030854125.1 Actinomycetota bacterium
GCGGGCGGGCATGGATGATCACGCCGTCGAGCACCGTCACGACCACGAAGGTCGGCCACAGCCAGGCCCCCCGCAGGCGCCAGCGCAGGCGAACGAACCGGGCTCCGTCCATCCACTCAGGGTAACCCCGGGTGGGGTACGATCGGCTTCCCGAACGGGCGCCGACGGAGATCCCGTCGCCGCTTGAGAGAGCGACCGGACGGAGATCCCGCGCCGGTCATAGAGGAAAGGGAACTACCGAGATGGCGACTGACACGGCTTCGCTCGACGCGGCCGACGTAACCGTCGGCGAGCACGAGCATCTACAGCTCACCGACCGGATCGAGCTGCACCGCGCGATGCTTCTGATGCGGGGCATCGAGGCGCGCGCGATGAGCCTCTACCGCCAGGGCAAGGTCCCGGGCTCCTTCTACGACGGCTACGGCCAGGAGGCGGTGTCCGCGGGCGCGGCCTTCGCGATGGGTCCCGAGGATCGGCTGTGCATCCTGCACCGCGATCTCGCCGCCCACCTGATCCGTGGTGTCAGCCCGACGCGGATCCTCGCCCAGTACATGGGCCGGGCCGGCGGGATCACCGGCGGGCGCGATGGCAACGTGCACTTCGGGGACGCCGCGCTGGGATGCGTCGGGATGGTTTCGATGCTGCCCGACATGATGCTCGTCGCCACCGGGATGGCGATGGCATTCAAGCTCCGCGGCGAGGCCCGTTGCGCGCTGACCTGGTTCGGGGACGGTTCCACTTCCCGGGGCGACTTCCACGAGGCGATGAACTGGGCCGGGGTGCAGAAGCTGCCGGTCGTGTTCGTGCTCGAGAACAACCAGTACGCCTACTCGACCCCGCTGGACAAGCAGTTCGCCGTCGATCCGGTCAAGCGCGCCGATGCCTACGGGTTCGCCGGGGTGACCGTCGACGGCAACGATGCCGAGGCGATGTTCGACGCGACATTTGCGGCGCGCTCACGTGCTGTGGCCGGAGAAGGCCCGACGCTGATCGAGGCGGTGACGATGCGCATGCACGGCCACGCCGCCCATGACGACATGAAGTACGTACCCAAGGAGCAGGTTGAGCAGTGGCGAGCGCGGGACCCGATCGACCGACAGGAGAAGCGGCTGCGAGCGCTCGGGGTCGATGTCGATGCGGTGCGTGCGTCGGTCGCGGCGGAGATCGAGGCGGCGGCGGTTGAGGCGCTGGCCGGTCCGATGCCCGTGAGCGACGGGGTGCTCGACGGCGTGTTCTGCGAGGGCGAGGCGCAGCTGCTCGGTGACGGACAGGCTCCGTGGAGCGGCTTTGCGGCCGAGGCGGGTGATCGCTGATGGCGACGATGACCTACCTGCAGGCGATCTCCTCCGCGCTGCGCGACGAGCTGCGCGCCGACGAGCGGGTGCTGGTGATGGGCGAGGACATCGGCGTGTTCGGCGGGGCCTTCAAGGTCACCGACGGGTTCCACGAGGAGTTCGGTGCCGACCGGGTGATGGACACTCCGCTGGCGGAGTCCGCGATCATCGGCTGTGCGGTCGGCGCGGCCGTGGTCGGGATGCGGCCGGTGTGCGAGATGCAGTTCGCGGACTTCATGTCCTGCGGCTTTGATCAGCTGGTCAACGTGGCCGGCAAGATGCACTATCGCCAGGGCCTGGCGGTGCCGATCGTGGTGCGGCTGCCCTCGGGCGGCGGCTTCTCCGGCGGCCCGTTTCACTCTCAGAACCCCGAGGCGCTGTTCATGCACTCGCCGGGACTGAAGGTGGTCGCCCCGTCGACCGCGGCCGACGCCAAGGGCCTGCTCCACCACGCGATCCACGATCCCAACCCGGTGTGCTTCATGGAGCACAAGCACCTGTACCGCCGGGTCAAGGGCGAGGTGCCCGAGGGGGTGTGGGAGACGCCATTCACGGCACGTGTCGCCCGCCCGGGCTCGGACCTGGTGGTGATCGCCTACGGCGCGATGGTCGACGTCGCTCTGGCGGCCACCGCGGATATCGACGGCGCGTCCGTGGAGGTTCTGGACCTGCGGTCGCTGGTGCCGTTGGATGAGGAGGCGATCCTGGACTCGGTGGCCCGTTGCTCGAAGGTGGTGATCGTCGACGAGGCGAACATGACCTGCGCCGCCGGTGCCCAGGTCGCGGCGCTGATCGCCGAGCAGGCCTTTGAGTCTCTGGACGGTCCCGTCGTCCGGGTCGCCACACCCGACGTGCCGATCCCGTTCTCGCCACCGCTGGAACAGGCCGTGCTGCCCGGTGTCGATCGTGTCAAGGAGGCGTGCCGTGAGCTCCTCGACTACTAGCGGTTCTGTGGCCGCGGGCCTGCTGGACGTGACCATGCCCCAGATGGGGGTGTCGGTCGCCGAGGGCACGATCGTCGAGTGGAAGGTCGCCGTCGGGGACGAGATTGCCGCCGAGGCGACGATCTGCGAGATCTCGACCGACAAGATCGACACCGAGGTCCCGGCCCCGGCCGGCGGGACGGTGACCGAGATCCTGGTCGCGGTCGGTGAGACCGTCGAGGTGGGGACGGTGCTGGCGCGGTTGGATACGGGTGCCGAGGGTGGGGGTTCGGCGGCTCCGGCTCGGGCCGCCGCTGTGGGCCGGTCGGGCGCCGGCCGCCACTACTCCCCGGTGGTATCGCGGATCGCCGCCGAGCACGAGATCGATCTGGACTCGGTGGCCGGGACCGGCCGCGACGGGCGCGTGCGCAAGCAGGACGTGCTCGCGCTCGTCAACGGGAATGGCGACGTTTCGGGGTCGGCATCGGCCTCGGCCGCGGTGGCCGACCCGCCGCTGCACATCGAGAGCCCGTATCGGCCCGATCCTCCGGCTCCGGCTGTTCCGGGTGCTCCGGGTGCCCCGGGTGGTCCGGGTACTGCGAGTACGGCGGGTTCCCCGGGTGCGGTCGCCTCCGACGGCGACGGCCTGTCGCGTATGCGCCGCCAGATCGGCGAGCACATGAAGCGATCGCTGGAGACCGCGGCCACCTGCACGACCTGGATCGAGGTCGACATGAGCCGGGTGGAATCCGAGCGAGCGCGGTTGAAGGTGACCGCGCTGGCCTTTGTGGCCCGGGCGGTGATCGTCGCCCTGCGCGAGTACCCGGCACTGAACGCCTGGCTGGAGGGCGAGCGCTACACGCGCGTCGACGCGGTCAACCTGGGGATCGCCGTGTCGCTCGGCGAGGACGGGCTGATCGTGCCCGTCGTCCACAACGCCCACGAGCTCTCCGAGGAGGGGCTGGCGGCGCGGATCCGCGAGCTCGCCCGCCGCGCCCGTGCGCGCGAGCTGACCGCCGACGACGTCCGCGACGGCACGTTCACGATCACCAACCCCGGCCAGTACGGGTCGATCATGGCTACGCCGATCATCAACCAGCCGCAGGTCGGGATCCTCGATCTCGAGGCGTTGGTCAAGCGCCCAGTGGTGGTCACCGACGCCGCCGGCAACGACGCGATCGCGATCCGCCCGATGACGATCCTCGGCCTGAGCTGGGATCACCGGGCGCTCGACGGCGTCCTGTCGGCCCAGTTCCTGGCCGCGGTCAAGCGCGAGCTGCAGGGGGGGTAATCTCAGAGCGATGGCATCCGTTCCCGAGCTCTGGGTCTGTTCGCTGGGCACACTCGAGTACCGGGAGGGACTGGCCCTGCAGGAGCGCGCCCAGGCCGCCCGGCAGGCCGGGGCGATTCCGGACACGATGCTGCTGCTCGAGCACTGGCCCGTGTACACCCGCGGCCGGCGCTCGGCCCCCGGCGAGCTGCCGATGGGCGAGGACTGGTACCGGATGCAGGGGATCGACATCGTCGAGACCAATCGCGGCGGCAAGGTCACCTATCACGGCCCCGGACAGCTGGTCGGGTACCCGATCATCGGTGTCGAGGACGTCCTCTGCTATGTGCGGACGTTGGAGCAGGGGCTGGTAGCGGCGCTGGCCGACGAGGACCTCGCGGCCCGGGCGCGGCCGCAGGACGGACCCGATTACACCGGGGTGTGGGTCGATGACCGCAAGATCGCCTCGATCGGGGTGCACGTCGCGCGAGGCGTGACGACCCACGGCTTCGCGGTCAACGTCGAGAACGACCTGCAACCGTTCATGTTCATCGTGCCCTGCGGCCTGGACGGCGTGGCCATGACCTCGCTGATCAAGGAGACCGGCCGCGGCGAGGGGCAGATGCGGTGCTTTCGCAAGCGCGTGGCCTACCGGGTCGCGCAGGCGCTCGGCCATCGCCAGCGGATCATCTCGCCGGCCCGGCTCGAGGCTGAGCTCGGCTCAACGCTCACTCCGGCCTAGCCGTCCTCGACAGCAGATCGGCCAAGAGGACGCGGATGCGCGCCGGCTCCCCCGTCAGCTGCCGCCAGGTGATCCGCACCACCCGCCAGCCGGCCAGCATCACCCGCTGATCCCTGAATCGATCGCCCTCAAACGCCTGGTCGGTGCGATGCGTCCGGCGGCCGTCGGTCTCGACGATCAGGCGGTGCGCCCGCCACAGGAAGTCGGGACGGATCGCCGAGCCGCCGTCGGGTAGCACCAGGAGCACGTTGACCTCCGGAACTGGCAGTCCGGCCTCCCGGCAGATCGCCAGCATGCGCTCCTCGAGATCGTTGGCGGTGAGGGCCGGCTCGCGCCGATCGGCCAGGGGCGCTCGCAGCCGCCCCGCCCCGTGGCGACCGTGGTTGCGACGCAGCTGATCCTCCAGCGCGCCGAGGTCAAGCCGCCAGGCGAGCTCAGCCTGATCGAGCGCTCGCTCGACGGCACGGATCGGGAGGACGTCGGCGAGGTCGAGCATGGTGCGGCTGGGTGTGGTCACCGGGATACCCCTGATCGCGGTGACGTCGCGTGCTGGGTCCAGCGTGCGGGAGCGGTGGATCTGCACCCCGCGGTGGCTGCGGCGGGCCTTTCCGGGGATCGTCGCCTCGATCCGGCGGCGATCGGTCGCCCGCAGCTCGAGCAGATCCGCGGCCGAGCGGTGCGACAGGACCGCGCCCGGGCCGCAGGCGAGCACGGCGGCCATGTAGCGACCGTCACGGGACAGCAGCCGGGGCGGGGTGAGTGAGTAGACGCCGCGGTGGATGCGAAAGAGACGTCCGCGGACGGTCCGCTGATAGACGGCGGACGGCGAGACCCCGAGAGCCGTGACCTGATCCAGGGCGACCACACAGTGCTGTCGGGCCATGAGGGCCGCCAGCGCCCGGTGTGTGTCGGCTGACTGCTGCCGATTAGGAGTTTTGTCGACCACCCTTTGGTTTCAGAGGGGCCGGCGGGGCGCCAACCACCCCTCGGCGGCGGCGTGTGTCGGCTAAGTGCTGACGGTGAGGAGTTTCGTCGACCACACCCCCAGGAGGGCGACAACACGAAGCGCCGACACACCCTCCGAGCCCAACCCGCGCGCGCAGTACCCTTAACCCAGTGTCCGAACGCACTCATCAGACCCGATCGCGTGCCAATCCCGGCGGGATCGCCGACGTGCTCACCGTGCTCGGCCCCGACGTGCTGCCGCACAGGAGCCGCAAGCCGCCGTGGTTCAAGGTGCCGGCGCCCGGTGGGCCGCGCTACCGCGAGCTTCAGGAGATGATCGAGTCAGAGGGCCTGCACACCGTCTGCCAGGAGGCGGCGTGCCCAAACATCGGCGAGTGCTGGCAGCGCGGCACGGCCACCTTCATGATCCTCGGGGACACCTGCACGCGGCGCTGCGGCTTCTGCAACGTCAAGACCGGCAAGCCGACCTGGAACGATCCGCTGGAGCCCGCCCGGGTGGCACGCAGCGTCGCGAAGATGGGGCTGCGCCACGCGGTCATCACCAGCGTCGACCGCGATGATCTCCCCGATTACGGTGCCTCTGCGTTCGTCGGTGTGATCCGCCAGATCCGCCGCCAATCGCCCGAGACCCAGATCGAGGTGCTCACCCCGGACTTCCGCGGCGCCGAGATGCCGCTGGCCAAGGTAATCGCGGAGCGGCCCGACGTCTTCAACCACAACGTCGAGGTGGTCCCGCGCCTCTACCCCGTCGCCCGGCGCGGCTCGACCTGGGAGCGCTCCAACCGGGTGCTGCGCAACGCCAAGGAGTACGGCGGTGACGAGGTGACGACCAAATCCGGGCTGATGGTCGGCCTGGGCGAGTCCTTCCAAGAGATGGTCGACGCACTCGGCCGACTGCGTGAGAGTCATGTCCAGGTGCTGACCGTCGGCCAGTATCTGCGTCCGACCGAGCGCCATCTGCCGATCGTCCGCTACTGGCATCCCGACGAGTTCACGGCGCTGCAACGCGCCGCCTACGAGCTCGGCTTCTCCCACGTAGCGGCGGGTCCGCTCGTGCGTTCCAGCTATCACGCCGATCAGCACGTCGCTCAGCGCCAGCCCGGCGCGGGGCCCCTCAAGGAGGCCGTCTCAGCATGAGAACTCGAGCCAAACTGCTTCTCGTCGCCGCGCTCGCGGCGTTCCTGGTGACCGCCGTGGTCGCCCCCGAGGCGCTGGCGCGCTCAGGCGGCGGATCGGCGGGCTTCAGCGGCGGAGGTGGGGGCTCAGGCGGAGGCCACGGCAGCGGCTTCGCGCTCTACTTCATCCTCGACCTGCTCTTCCACATCGCACTGCTCGGCCACGGCCTCGGAGCCGTCGTACTGATCGCGCTCGCGCTCGCCTACCTGTTCATCACCCGGATGCTCCCCAAGATGCAGGCGACCTGGGCCGAGCGGGCGGCGTCCAAGTCCCCCGGCCCGCACAAGACCTCCAAGCGCGAGCGCCGCGTCGAGCTGGCCGCCGCCGAGGCGGCCGACGAGGATCCGGAGTTCGCGCCCGACCAGGTGCGCGAGACCGCCAAGCGCCTGTTCTTCGAGATCGAGACCGCGTGGGACCGTGACGACCGCGCGGCGCTCTCGCGCCTGGTCGGACCGGATCTCCTGGTCGAGTGGGAGCGGCGGCTGGACGACCTGCGCCGCCGTGGCTGGACCAACCACGTCGAGCCGGTCGGCGAGCCGACGATCGAGTACGTGAACCTGCACCGGAC
>JALYTU010000768.1 GCA_030854125.1 Actinomycetota bacterium
CAGATCGCCGATCAGGTGGCCCAGCTGCACATCTTCCAGCGCACTCCGCCGTGGGTCATGCCGCACGGCAATCGGCCGATCCACGATGTCGAGCGCACCCTGTACCGGACGGTACCGGCGGCGCAGGAGCTCGTTCGTCAAGGCGTGTACTGGGCCCGCGAGCTGCTCGTCATCGGCCTGACCAAGCAGACCCGGATGCTCGGTCTGCTCAAGCGGGTCGGGCAGCTTCACATGCACCGGGCGATCTCCGATCCGGCGCTGCGGCGCAAGCTCACTCCCGACTACGCGGTGGGCTGCAAGCGGATCCTGCCCTCCAACTACTGGTATCCGACGCTGGCCAAGCCCAACGTCGAGCTGATCGCCGGCGGCCTCGCCGAGGTTCGCGGACGGACGGTGGTCGCCGCCGACGGCACCGAGCGCGAGGTCGACGTGATCATCCTCGGCACCGGCTACCACGTGACCGACATCCCGATTGCCGATCACGTCATCGGAGCCGATGGCCGCCGGCTGCAGGAGGCCTGGGCGGGCACCCCTCGCGCCTACCTCGGGACCTCGATCCCCGGGTTTCCGAACTTCTTCATGCTGCTGGGACCGAACACCGGCCTCGGCCACAGCTCGATGGTCTACATGATCGAATCCCAGGTCGACCACGTGTTCGCAGCAGTCCAGGCCCGCGAGCGCGCTGCCTCGGCAGCGATCGAGGTCAAGCCCGATGTGCACGCGCGCTACAACCGCGAGATCGACACACGGATGCGCACGACCGTATGGGAACTGGGCGGGTGTCAGAGCTACTACGTGGACGCGACCGGTCGCAACGCGACCATCTGGCCTGACTGGACGTGGCGCTTTCGGCGCCTGGCCCGGCGTGATCCGGGCGACGCGTACCACCTGACCACGCCCGCCCGAGAGGCGGTTCCGGCATGAGGGCGGTCACCTGCACCGAGGCGCAACTCGCCGTCTCCGATGTGCCCGAGCCGGTCCCCGAGCCCGGCCAGGTCGTGCTCGAGGTGCTGCGCTGCGGGATCTGCGGCTCGGACCTGCATGCCCGCCATCACTGCGATGAGCTGGCTCAGATCATGACCGAGGTCGGCTACGACGACTTCATGCGCTCGGACCAGAGCGTCGTGTTCGGCCACGAGTTCTCGGGCACGGTCGGCGAGTACGGGACCGGGTGTCGCCGTGAGCTCCCGACCGGAACGCACGTCGTCGCGCTGCCGCTGGTGCGGCGCGCCGGGGCGCCGCAGGCCACCGGTCTGTCGGCGGCCGCGCCGGGCGGCTACGCCGAGCGCGTGCTTGTCCAGGAGGCGCTGATGATGCCGGTCCCCAATGGGCTGTCGCCCGAGATGAGCGCGCTGACCGAGCCGCTGGCAATCGGCTGGCACGCGGTGCGCCGCAGCGAGATCGGCAAGCGTGAGGTGGCGATCGTGATCGGCTGCGGGCCGATCGGGCTGGCGGTCGTCTGCTCACTGAAGGCGCGGGGGGTGAAGACGATCGTGGCCAGTGACTTCTCGCCCGCCCGTCGCGCGCTCGCCACCGCCTGCGGCGCCGACATCGTCCTCGATCCCGCTCAGAACTCGCCGTACACGGCCGCCGACCGCGGGCATCTGACCACGATGCCCGAGATCGTCGAGCTCGCGATCTCGACCGTCGAGAAGCTGCGCCGGCTGCCGATCGCCTGGCAGCACGTGTGGCGCGGCATCGACGCGCTGGGGATCAAGCCCAAGCACCCGGTCGTGTTCGAGTGCGTCGGCGTGCCGGGCGTGCTCGACGCGATCATCGCCGCCGCTCCGCTGTTCTCGCGCGTGATCGTGGTCGGGGTGTGCATGGGCGACGACACGATCCGGCCCTCGATGGCGATCAACAAGGAGATCGACCTGCGCTTCGTGCTCGGCTACAGCCCGCTGGAGTTCCGCGACACACTCCACGCCCTCGCCGAGGGCAAGCTCAACGGCGCGCCGCTGCTCACCGGGCAGGTCGGCCTCGACGGGGTGGCCACCGCGTTTGACGCGCTCGGCAATCCCGAGGTCCACGCCAAGATCCTGATCGATCCGCGCAGCAGCGCCACCGAGCCGGTTCGCGTCTGAAGCGTCGGCGGGGCGCCCGCGCTGCGGCCGGTCAGGCGCCGTCGGGCAGACCGAGGG
>JALYTU010000138.1 GCA_030854125.1 Actinomycetota bacterium
GGCGTGATGAAGGGCAGGTCCACCGGGCAGACGAGCACGGCGCGACCCCCCGCGCCCTCCAGCGCCCTGATCAGACCGACTAGCGGGTGTGAGGGCTCACCCGGCTCAGTCCACAACAGCACCGCACCCAGGGCGGGCAGCGACGTGCCGGGCTTGGCGACGACGGCGAGCCTCGGCCCGTCTCCCAGGGGCCGCTGATCGGCGCCCAGCGCGGCGTGCATCGCGGCCAACGGATGGGTCAGCAGCGGGCGCCCGGCCAGCGAGATCGTCGCCTTGGCACCGCCGAGCCGGCGGCCCTGTCCCCCGGCCAGGATCACTCCCACGGGCTCGCGCATCCCGGCCCGAGCATAGGCACTCCGACCGGCGTCCTACAATCCTCGCGATGGAGGGTTCGATCGAGGTTCGCAGCTGGCTGCGCTGCTACCGCTGCTGGTCACAGAACCTCGAGGTGCAGGTGCACTACGAGGGGATCCACCGCATCGACCCCGAATCGGGCGAGCGCGGGGAGGTCGTCGACGAGATGCAGGAGGCTGTCGTGCAATGCCTGGAGTGCATGCACGATCAACCCCACCTCGGTTTTCACAACGGCCGCGTCGAGCCGATCGAGGATCGTTGGGAGCGGATGATCGCCGGGACCCCCTGGGTCGCCTCGTGCACGGTCACCGTCAGCGCGGATGACGTCGAGACGTGCTCGGGTCCCGAGGCCGGAGACGCCCTGTCCTACGCGGCGTTCGGCGACAACGGCACCCGCGAGTTCTTCACCCACGTGCGCTTTCACAAGCACGACGAGGAGAAGATCGTCGTGCACCTGCTGGTCGAGCTCTACTCGCGCTCGGCCGAGGAGGCCACCGAGGTGCTCGAGGAGGCCGCCCGCGGCCTGCTGTCCATCACCTCGCTGGCGGAGGAGTCGCGGCCGCCGGCCTCGACCGGCGACGACCCGCACTGACCCCGCCGGCGCTCCCGTAGCCGCCAGAGCTCGATCACGATCAGCGCCAGGGCGACGGGAACCGTGGCCGGCAGCTCGTTGAGGACGAAGAAGAGCAGATCAAACAGGCCCGCGAGCACGAGCGTGAGCAGCGCCGACCATCCCCGTGAGCGCCCCTCTCGGGCCAGCACCGCCCCGAGCAGTCCGGCCACGAACAGGTCGCCGTAGCCCATCGAGACCGAGCCGAACAGCTCGGACTGCAGCTGAGGCAACCCGCCGCCGGGGTTCGCGGCCACCAGTGTTGCGTTGGGTGCCTGCAGGAGGTCTGTGAGCACGAGCCAGCTGTCAGCCACGGCCATGGCCACAATCCCCAGCTTCAGCCAACGCGGCGGCGTCACGCTGGCGAGCAGGACCCCGAGGGTCACGCAGCTAAGCGCGGACAGCAACGTGGCCGCCCCCTGACCCCAGAGCGTGCTCCGGCTTGCCCACGCAAGCGCGAACAGACCGGCGGCGATCGGCATCAGCCAGGGCCGCGCGCCGCGCATCGCCCAGCCCAGCGCGGCGGCCGCCAGCAGCGGAACGGCGACCAGAGCGAGATACGTGATCCCGGTCGCGGTCGCCGAGACGTAGCGGATCGCGAACACCACGCCGACGATCGACGCGATCGGGATGATCGCCCACGCCGGCCCGGACAGCCGCCGTAGGAAGGCGGGCTCCGGCGGGCGGCGGGGCACGGCCACGACACCGGCCTGGACGGCCAGCATCACGGCATCAGAGGGGATGAAGGGGAGCGCCATCGCTCCCCTTCAGGCTAGGCCCCGGGCGCCAAGCTAGGCCCCGAGGCGGGCCTCTAGCGCTTCGAGCTGGCTGCGCAGTGGCGCGGGAAGCGTGGCCCCGAACTCGGCGTAGTGCTCCTTGATCTGCGCCAGCTGAGCGGTCCAGCCCTCGGTGTCGACCTCGAGCAGACGGTCCATCGTCTCCTGCGAGACGTCGAGGCCGTCGGTGTCGATCGCGCCGGCACCGGGCACGAACCCGATCGCGGTCTCCCGGGCCTGCGCCTCGCCGGTCACACGGCCGAACACCCAGGCCAGCACCCGCGAGTTCTCGCCGTAACCGGGCCACATGAACTTACCGTTCTCATCTTTGCGGAACCAGTTGACGTAGAACACCTTGGGCAGCTTGGCGCCGTCACGGGCCCCGATCTTCAACCAGTTGGCGAAGTAGTCGCCCATGTGGTAGCCGCAGAAGGGCAGCATCGCCATCGGGTCAAAGCGCAGCCGGCCGACCTGACCGGCAGCCGCTGCGGTGGTCTCCGAGGACATGATCGAGCCCAGGAACACGCCGTGCTCCCAGTCGCGGGCCTCGTGCACGAGCGGGACGATGGTCGAACGCCGGCCGCCGAACAGGATCGCCGAGATCGGCACGCCGGCCGGGTCCTCCCACTCGCCGGCGATCGACGGACAGCGGGCCGCCGGCACGGTGAAGCGGGCGTTGGGATGGGCCGCCGGGGTGTCGGCCTCGGGCGTCCACTCTTTGCCGCGCCAGTCGATCGCGTGCGCGGGCGGCTCACCGGTCAGCCCCTCCCACCAGACGTCACCGTCATCGGTTTTGGCGCAATTGGTGAACACCGTGTCGCGGCTGACCATGTCGATCGCGTTGGGGTTGGTGAGCGCTCCGGTGCCCGGGGCGACGCCGAAGAAGCCGGCCTCGGGGTTGACCGCATACAGCTGCCCGTCGCCACCGAACTTCATCCACGCGATGTCATCGCCGACGGTCTCGACCTTCCAGTCGGCCAGCGTCGGGATCATCATCGCCAGGTTGGTCTTGCCGCAGGCGCTCGGGAAGGCGGCGGCGATGTAGCGGACCTCGCCGGCCGGCGAGGTGAGCTTGAGGATCAGCATGTGCTCGGCCATCCAGCCCTCGTCACGGGCCATGACCGAGGCGATCCGCAGCGCAAAGCACTTCTTGCCCAGCAGTGCGTTGCCGCCGTAGCCCGACCCAAAGGACCAGATCTCGCGGGTCTCTGGGAAGTGAACGATGTACTTGTTGTCGGCGTTGCACGGCCACGAGACGTCGCTCACGGGCTCGCGCTCAGAATCCACGAGCGGCATCCCGACCGAATGCACGCAGGGCACGAACACACCGTCGGTGCCCAGCACGTCCAGCGCCGGCTGACCCATCCGCGTCATGATCCGCATCGAGGCCGCCACGTAGGGCGAGTCTGTGAGTTCGACGCCGATGTGGGCGATCGGCGAGCCCAAGGGGCCCATCGAGAACGGCACCACGTACATCGTGCGGCCGCGCATCGAGCCCTCGAACAGCTCGGTGAGCACGCCGCGCATCTCGCTCGGGTCACGCCAGTGGTTGGTCGGGCCGGCGTCGGCCTCGTCGGCCGAGCAGATGAAGGTCCGGTCCTCGACCCGAGCCACGTCGGCGGGATCTGAGAGGGCCAGATAGGAGTTGGGCCGCTTGGCCTCCGAAAGCCGCTCGAACGTCCCCGCATCGATCAGCGTCTGGGCGAGATGGTCGTACTCCTCTGCCGACCCGTCACACCAGTGGACGTCGTCGGGCTGGGTGAGCCCGGCCATCTCGTCCACCCATTCACGCAGGCGGGCGTGTTGGGTTGTCGCTTGGCGCTTCGGTGCGGTATTGGCCATGTTTTCGGGCACTCCTTGACGCTGATCGTGTCAATGGAACAGTACCCGGAGGGCCGTTTTTCAGGCGTTTGCCCGTTATCCGGGCTGTCTGCGCGGAACCAGCACGAGCCGCTTGAACTCGGCCACCAGCGTTCCGTCCTGGTTGAGGACACGCGTGTGAACGCGCACAGTGCCCCGGTCGGGCTTGGACTGGGACTCGCGCACCTCAAGGACCTCGGATTCGCAGAACAGCGTGTCGCCGTGGAACACCGGCGCGGGGTGGCTGAGCTCCTCGGTGGCGAGGTTGGCGATCGCCTTGCCGCTGACGTCTGAGACGCTCATCCCGAGGGCCAGCGAGTAGACGAGCGGCCCGACGACGACGTTGCGACCCTGCTGGGAGGCGGCCGCGTAGACGTCATTGAGGTGCAGCGGATGGTGGTTCATGGTGATCAGGCAGAAGAGGTGATCGTCGGACTCGGTCACCGTCTTGGCGGGCCAGTGCTTGTACACGGCGCCGACCTCGAACTCCTCGAGGTAACGACCGTAGGGATGCGCGCCGGAGGCCTCGCGTTCGGCCTGGCCGGTCTGGACGTCGGGCATGGTGTCGGACAACTCCTGATTCGGACTCGGATTTCAGCTACGGAAGCCCTGAGAGCATGCCATCTCGGGTTCCGGCGCTCCGGCTTGGCACGTCGTGCACCAGTCCGGTGTCGTAGCGTTGGCGCCACACCCGACCAGGAGAACGTGACGTGCGAAACCCCCGCGACTTTGGAAAGCCCCTCGCCATCGGCGCCCCCACGCCCGCGCTGGAGATCCCCTTCAGGCCCTCGCGGATGATCCATTTCCTGGACTTCTCCAACGAGAAGATGGTGGCCA
The DNA here is from genome assembly GCA_030854125.1 of Actinomycetota bacterium. Classification (GTDB taxonomy): domain Bacteria; phylum Actinomycetota; class Thermoleophilia; order Solirubrobacterales; family Solirubrobacteraceae; genus Palsa-465. The sequence continues at coordinate 4,438 of JALYTU010000138.1, forward strand.
AGGTCCCGGACATCGCCCCGACCGTGGACATTCTGCTCGGCAACCTCGAGGACGCGGTGCCGGTCGACCGCAAGCAGGCCGCCCGGGACGGTCTGGTCCGGGCCGGCAAGGCTCTGGAGCCCGGCCAGACCCAGCTGTGGACGCGCATCAACAGCCTCGAATCGCCCTGGGTGCTCGACGACCTCACGACGCTCGTGGCGGAGATCGGGGACAAGCTCGATGTGATCATGGTCCCCAAGGTCGAGGGCCCGTGGGACATCCACTACGTGGACAGGCTGCTGGCCCAGCTCGAAGCCAAGGCGGGTCTTGACCGTCCCATCCTCGTGCATGCCCTGCTGGAGACCGGGCTGGGCGTGGTCAACCTCGAGCAGATCGCGACGGCCAGCCCGCGCATGCAGGGCATGAGCTTCGGCCCGGCCGATCTGGCCGCCTCCCGGCGGATGAAGACGACGCGTGTCGGCGGCGGGCACCCCGGCTACCGGGTGATCGAGGATCCCGATCCCAACGCTCCGGACGCTCCCCGGCCGAGCGCGATGCAGGACCTCTGGCACTACTCGATCGCGCGCATGGTCGACGCCTGCACCTCGGCGGGGATCCTCCCCTTCTATGGCCCCTACGGGGACATTCGCGACACCAAGGGCTGCGAGACGCAGTTCCGCGCCGCGTTCCTGCTCGGCTGCGTCGGCGCGTGGTCGCTGCACCCCGCGCAGATCGCGATCGCCAAGAAGGTCTTCAGCCCTGACCCTGACGAGGTGCGCTTCGCCAAGAAGGTGCTGGAGGCGATCCCCGACGGCCGCGGCGTGCATATGATCGACGGCAAGATGCAGGACGACGCGACCTGGAAGCAGTGCCAGGTGATGGTCGAGCTGGCCGAGCGCCTGGCCGAGCGCGATCCCGAGCTCGCGCAGGCCTACGAGATGGCACCGGCGACCGCCTGAGCCACGCAGCCGACCCCTCAGGCACGTAGGGTTCGATGCGATGCGAATCTCGGCCAAAGCTGACTACGCGGTCCGCGCCGTGGTTGAGTTGGCGGCCGCCGAAAGCGACAAGCCGGTCAAGGCCGAGCGAATCGCCACCGCCCAGGGGATACCGCTCAACTTCCTGGAGAACATCCTCGGTGAGCTGCGTCATGCCGGCATCGTGCGCAGCCACCGTGGCGCCGAGGGGGGCTTCCGGCTCGCTCGCCCCCCGGCGCAGCTGACCATCGCTGACGTCATCCGTGCCGTCGAGGGGCCGCTGGCCAGCGTGCGCGGCGGACCTCCGGAGGAGGCCAGCTACGGCGGCGCGGCGAGCACGCTGCCGCGCGTCTGGATCGCCGTGCGCACCAACCTGCGCCGGGTCCTCGAGCAGGTGACGATCGCCGACGTCGCCGCCGGGCAGATACCCACCGAGGTCGACCGGTTGACCGAGGATCCCGGCGCCTGGATCACCCGCTGACAAGCGTCAGTCGCGTCGCCCCGGAACCGACCCACTCCTCCCCGACCTCCTGCAGCACGGCGAGCATCGCCGCCGCGGCGGGCGAGCGATAGCGGGCCGGCAGAACGGCGGTGATGGGCCGAGGCGGCGGGGCCGGGTCCAGGGTTCGGATGCAGACGTCCTCGCGGGCGCCACGGGCCACCATGTCGGGGATCATCGCCACCCCGACCCCGGCGGCGACGAAGCCGAGGATCGCGGAGTAGTCATCGTTCTGAAAGGCGATCCGCGGCTCGAAGCCGGCCGCGTGGCAGGACCGCATGAACAAGCGTGCGTCCGGGCAGGTCTGCGCCGTGGCCAGCATCCACGGATCGCCGGCAAAATCGGTCAGGGTCAGGGTCTCCGCGCCGGCGAGCGGATGCGTGGTGGCCATCGCGACGTACATCGGATCGTCAAACAGCGCCACCAGGTCGCAGTCCGGTCCCGGCTCAGCGATCTCCCACATCGCGTCGTGAGAGAGGACGAGATCAAAGCGGCCGGCCCGCAGGCCGGGCAGTGACGTGACGGGGTCGCCCATTTCGATCTCGAGCTCGACCGCCGGATAGCGCTCACGGAACCGGGCCACTGCGATCGGCAGCACCGAGGCCGCGGCCGAGGCGAAGGTGGCCAGCCGCAGCGTCCCGCCCTCGAGGTCGTGCAGCGCCCGCAGCTCGGTCTCGGCGTCCGCCAGCCGAGCGAGGATCGCATCGGAGCGGGTGACCAGCAACCGGCCCGCGTCGGTCAGGACGATGCCCGACGGGATGCGCCGGACGAGCACCGCTCCGGCCTCAGCCTCGAGCGTCGCGATCTGGCGTGAGACGGCCGGCTGGGTATAGCCAAGCGCCTCGGCGGCCGCGGAGAACGACCCGTGCTGGGCAACGGAGCACAGCACCCGTAACCGGCGGACGTCAAGCATGTTCAATGGTTATACCAGACCCAGCAAACCCCTATTTGCGTTTATGCCTCGGCGAGCGCAGGATGGACGGCATGACCTCCTTGACGACCCCCACGATCACCATCCGTCCCGCCACTGCGCAGGACGCCGCGGCCGTGCGCCGACTCGCTGCGCTGGACTCCGCTGCGG
>JALYTU010000139.1 GCA_030854125.1 Actinomycetota bacterium
CCGTCGGGGTGCTCGAGGTGACCGCTCGTGAGCACTTCACCGGCTATCGCTCCCACAGCACGCTGCTGGCTGCGATCCCCGCGGTGGCGCTGGAGGCCGCGGTGGTCGGGGTCGTCGGCGCGCCCAGCCAGCGGGCGCTGCTGATCGTGTTCGTCGCGCCGGTGTTCGCGGTGCTGTTCTGGTTGCTGCGCCGGCGCTTCACCGCTGCGCGCCAGGCCCGGGTGGCAGCACAAGCACGCCCGAGCGCGCCGGCGGGTCTCTAAGGCTCCGACACTGCCTCGTCGAGAGGCCTAACTAACTCGCGCGGGCGGGCTGCGGAGGGGTCTGGGGAGACCCGTCGCGATCAACATCGGCGCGTCGCTCGCCGGCCGGGCCCCCGTCGTCACCGGCTCCGACCACCGGCAGTCGCAGGGTGAAGATCGCGCCGCCGTCGGGCGCGTTGGCCGCCGTCGCGGTGCCGCCGTGCTGCTCGGTGACCTGGCGCACGATTGCCAGCCCGAGGCCGCTGCCCTGACGCCCGCGGGAATGGGAGCCGCGGAAGAAGCGGTCGAACACGTAGGGACGGTCCTGCTCGGCGACCCCGGGGCCGTGGTCGCGCACCCGCACCCCGTCTGCGTCGACGGTGATCTCGACCGGGCCGCCAGGTGGGGAGTGACGGGCGGCGTTGTCGAGCAGATTGTTGATCGCGCGCTCCAGGCGGGCGGGAACGCCGTCCAAGGTCATCGGGGCCAGATCGGCGGCGATCGCGATGCCGGGGGCGTTGCGCCGGGAACGGGCGACCGACTCGGCCGCGACGCGGTCCAGCCGGACGTCCTCGGAGGCAAAGCCGGGCTGGTCACCGCGGGCGAGCTCGATCAGGTCCGTGACCAGGGCGGTCAGCTCTTCGCTCTGCTCGACGACGTCGGACAGCAGCCGGCGGCGGTCCTCAGGCTCGAGCTCGCCGCCCGCCAGCAGCACCTCGATGTTGGTGCGCAGGCTCGTCACCGGCGTGCGCAGCTCGTGGGAAGCGTCGGCGACGAGCTGGCGCTGGGCGCGCATCGATTCATCCAGCTCGGCGCGCGAGCCCTCCAGACGGTCGAGCATGGCGTTGAAACGGGTCGCGAGCTGGCCGACCTCGTCGTCGGCATGGACGCGTAGGCGTCCGCTGAGGTCATCGGTCTCGCCGATGTGCTGGGCGGCCTGAGCGACCTCGGATAGGGGTGAGATGACCCGCCGCGCCGCGAGCCGGCCGAGCAGGGCGGCAAGTGCGATGCCGGCCAGCGCGACGAGCGCGAGCACGAGCCGCAGGTTGGCGAGGATCCCGTCCACGCCGTTCAGCGGCCGGGCGAGCTGGATCGCCACCGGTATCCCGGGGCCGGGTGGGCCCGGGGGGACGATCGTGAACGGGAAGGTAATCTGGCGCAGGTGGGCGCTGCCCACGTGCACATCGACGATCCGGGTGTGGGCGCGTCCGGTGGCGATCGCCATGGCGGCCGGGCTGACCGGTAGCTGCAGCCCCCCCTCGCTGCCGGCGACCCGGCCGTTGGTCTGAATGATCTGCACGTACTGCGCCGAGCCGCCCTCGCTGGCCGGCAGCCCCGGAACCCGCCCCGCCAACGCGTGCAGATCGCCGTTCTGGACCGCAGCCGCCTGGGCCTGCAGCGCAGTGTCGACCTGGGCGAGCAGCTGCTCGCGAACGAGCAGGTAGGCGACGAGCGCGACGATCACGACCGCAATCGCGGCGGATGCGGCGGCGATGATCGAGAGCCGGCGGCGCAGCGACACGGGCCGTCAGTCCCGCAGCACGTAGCCGACGCCGCGCACCGTGTGCAGCAGGCGCGACTCGCCCTGCGCCTCGGTCTTGCGGCGAAGGTAGCCCATGTAGACACCGAGCGCGTTGGAGGTCGGACCGAAGTCATAGCCCCACACGTTCTCGAAGATCGTGGTGCGAGTGAGGACCTGCCGGGGGTGGCGTAGGAACAGCTCCAGCAGCAGGAACTCGGTGCGCGAGAGCTCGACCAGCCGGTCGCCGCGGTGGACTTCGTGAGCACTCGGATCGAGCACGAGGTCGGCGTAGCGCAGGACCTCGCCCTCCGCGGCGCCGTCACCGGAGCGGCGCAGCAGGGCACGCAGACGGGCCTGCAGCTCACGCAGCGCGAATGGTTTGACGAGGTAGTCGTCGGCGCCGGCATCCAGCCCCTCCACCCGATCGTCGATCGCGTCGCGCGCGGTGAGCATCAGCACCGGGGTGCGGTCACCGGCCTTGCGCAGCCGGCGGCAGACCTCGAGCCCGTCGAGCTTGGGCATGAGGATGTCCAGGATGACCGCGTCGGCGGGTGCCCGGGCGAGGACGTCAAGCGCCTGCTCGCCGTCCTCGGCGAGGGTCACGTCATGGCTCTCCAGCCGTAGTGCGCGTTCGAGCGCGCGGCGGACTGCGGGTTCGTCATCGACGACGAGGACATGCGCCATGTCCGGAATCATGCCGCGTGCGCGTAAAAGTTGGCGAAGAAGGCGTGCGTTACGGCGGTTCGCGGGTCAGGCGAGGTCGACGACGAGCGGCGCGTGATCGGACGGCTTGCTGCCCTTGCGGTAGTCACGGACCATCCCGCAGCCGGTCAATTGGCCGGCCAGGCTGCGGCTCAGCAGGGCGAGGTCGATGCGCAGGCCCAGACCCTTGTGGAAATGTCCGGCCCGATAGTCCCACCAGGTGAACTGGGGCTCGTCGGGATGCAGCTGGCGGTAGGCGTCGACGAGCTCGCCGGCGGCGAGGATCCGCTCCAGCCGTCCGCGCTCCTCCGGGGTGACGTGCGTGGAGCCGGCGAACGCCGCCGGGTCATAGACGTCGGCGTCGGCAGGGGCGATGTTCATGTCCCCGGCGATCAGCAGCGGTTCCGCGCCCAGCTGAGCGGCACGCACGGCCATCGCATCCAGGAAGCTCAGCTTGCGCGGGAATTCGAGACTGTCCAGGGTGCGGCCGTTGGGCACGTAGACGCTGGCGAAGCGGATGCCGTCCACCGTCGCCTCACACCAGCGCGCCTCGCCGGGCACAGCGTCGCCGGGGAGGGCCAGCTCGGGGTCAGTGAGGGTTAGCCCGGTCCGGGCGAGGACCGCCACGCCGGCCCACTGGCCGCCCGAGCTGTGGACCGCCGCATAGCCGGCCACCGCCAGCTCATCGGCGGGGAAGCTGTCGGGGGCGCACTTGGTCTCCTGCAGGCAGGCGACGTCAGGGCGCCGGTCGGCGAGGAACTCGAGCACCCGGGGCAGGCGCGCGCGCAGCGAGTTGACGTTCCAGGTGACGATCCGCATGCCGACAACCCGTACGGTACTTTGGCCCGCCGTCATTGCCATGCCCCGAGACCGACTCGACAGCTACCGAGCCAAGCGCGACTTCGCCAGCACCGGAGAGCCGGACGGTGGTCCGGCGCGCGGCGGGGCGGGCGACGCCGCACCACGATTTGTGGTCCAGGAGCATCATGCGACCCGCCTGCACTGGGATCTGCGGCTCGAGCGCGACGGCGTGCTTGTCTCCTACGCGATCCCCAACGGCATCCCGCCGGTGCCGTCCGAGAACCGGCTCGCCGTCCACACCGAGGACCATCCGCTCGAGTATCTGGACTTCGAGGGCGAGATCCCCGCCGGTGAGTACGGCGCCGGCACGATGACCGTCTGGGACCGGGGCAGGTACGAGACGCACCTGTTCGATTCAGAGAAGGTCGAGGTCACGTTCCACGGCGAGCGGCTGACCGGCCGCTACGGACTGTTCCCGATCGGCGGGAAGACCGCCCCCCAGGACTGGATGATCCATCGTATGGATCCGCCGACCGACCCCGAGCGCGAGCCGATGCCGTCCCGGCTGCTGCCGATGCTCGCCGGGGCTGGCACCCTGCCCGAGCGTGAGCTGGGCTGGTCATTCGAGGTCAAATGGGACGGCGTGCGCGCGATCGCCTACGCCCAGCCCGGCCGCCTGCGCCTGGAGAGCCGCAACCTGCGCGAGATCACCGCCGGATACCCGGAGGTACGGGGGCTGCTCGCTGACCTCGGCATGCGCGAAGCGGTGCTCGACGGTGAGTTGGTCGCCTTCGATGAGGCTGGCAAGCCGAGCTTTGAGCGCCTGCAGCGGCGGATGCATGTCACCGCGCCAAACGCCGTCCGGCGCCTGTCGGCCTCGACCCCGGTCGTGTACGCGATCTTCGATCTCCTGTTTCTCGACGGCCGGAGCCTGATGGGGCGGTCCTACGCTCAACGGCGCGAGGCGCTCGAGGCGCTGGGGCTGTCGGGGCCGGCCTGGCGGGTGCCGGCCGCGCACTCCGACCAGGGCCGCCAGCTGCTGGCGGCGACGGCTGCCCAGGGCCTGGAGGGGATCATGGCCAAGCGAACGGACGCGCGCTACGAGCCCGGCCGGCGGACGGGAGCCTGGGTCAAGATCAAGCACACCCGCCGCCAGGAGCTGGTCATCGGCGGCTGGATCCCCGGCGAGGGCCGCCGGCGCAACAGCATCGGCGCGCTGCTGATGGGCCACTACGAGGACGACCGGCTGCGCTACGCGGGCCGGGTCGGAACCGGCTTCACCGACCGGACGCTGTCGCACCTGGAAGCACTGCTGGCGCCCCTGCGCGCCGACGATTCCCCGTTTGATCCCGTGCCCAAGCTCCCCAGGGAAGCGCAGTTCGCCGCGCCGGAACTGGTGGCGGAGATCGAGTTCCGGGAGTGGACGTCTGAGGGCATGATGCGCGCGCCGTCCTACAAGGGACTGCGTGACGACCGCCTGGCGATCGAAGTTGTGCGCGAGGACGCGCCCGTGAGGGCCGACGTCGGGGCGCCCGAGCCGGCGCCGGACACGGTCAGCGCCGAGATCTCCGCCGACCCCGAGGTCCTCTTCGAAGAGGTCTCGCCGCTTCCCGACGGGGGCCTTGCCGTGCTGATCGAGGGCCGGCGGCTCAAGCTCTCCAACTGGGACAAGGTCCTGTTCCCGCAGACCGGCTTTACCAAGGGCGACCTGATCGCCTACTACACACGGATCGCGCCCGCGGTCCTGCCGCACCTGCGCGATCGGCCGCTGACCCTCAAGCGCTATCCCAACGGGGTCGACCACCCGTACTTCTATGAGAAGAATTCGCCCTCGCACCGGCCCGAGTGGGTACAGACCGCCCCGATCAACGGAGTGCACTACACCCTGGCCCAGGACCGGCCGACGCTCGTCTGGCTGGCCAATCTCGCCGACGTCGAGCTGCACACCTCACTGTCACTCGCCGGGCATCCTGAGCGACCGTCGATGCTCGTGTTCGACCTGGATCCCGGAGCGCCCGCCGACGTCGTGCAGTGCTCTGAGGTCGCGCTCGTGCTACGCGGGCTGTTCAGCGCCCTCGGATTGGAGAGCGTGGCCAAGACCTCTGGCTCCAAGGGCCTGCAGGTCTACGTCCCGCTCAACGGCGGTGCCGGCTACGAGCAGACCAAGCCATTCGCGCGGCGGATCGCGGAGCTGATGGAGGCGCGGATGTCCGAGCTGGTCGTCTCGCGGATGACCAAACGACTGCGCCCCGGCCGGGTGCTCGTGGACTGGAGCCAGAACGACGCCCACAAGACGACTGTCACCGTCTATTCGGTCCGGGCCCGGGAGCGCCCGACGATCTCGGCGCCGGTCAGCTGGGAGGAGGTCCAGCGCTGCCACGACGAGCAGGATGCCGGAATCCTGACCTTTGAGGGTGGCGCGGTGCTCACGCGGGTTGCCCAACAGGGAGATCCCTTCGCGATGTTGCTCAGCACCCGTCAGCAGCTTCCGCGCGTCTGACCCCGGGCAAACGGGCAGACTAGGATGCAGGCCGCCATGGATCCGATCAAGCTCCGCAACCGTCTGCTCGTCGCCACCGGGATGTGGAAGGAGGCAACCGGCGAAGCGTTGCCGCGCCTGGCTCCCGGTGACCCCGAGACCCAGATCGAGAGCTTCGAGCTGCAGCTCGTCAACCGCCTGTGGGAGACCGCTACACCGGAGAGCGCACGTGACATCGCGGACCGCACCTGGGATCTGGTCCACGACCGGCCCGACCGAGATCCGGTCAAGGCGCGCGTCGTCGAGTGCCACGAGGCGCTGGCCCGGATGACCCGCCTGAGCGACTAGGTCGCGTTCTGAACCGAGGGACTGACCTCGGTGTCGCCCCGGCTTGAAATCCTGGCCGAGTTGGCGGACATGTACTGAGCATGGACCACAACGCTGATCGATCGGCCATCGCCGGCGCTGTGCGGCGCGAGCAGTTTGAGGCGCTGTACGCCGAGCACCACACGCATCTGTCGCGTTATGTGCTGCGGCGTACCGATGACTCTGACGATGCCGCCGACGTAGTCGCGGAGGCCTTTCTCGTCGTGTGGCGTCGGCTCGACGATGCGCCCGCCGAGAACGTACGCCCGTGGCTCTACGGCGTCGCCCGTCGGGTGCTCGCGAATCATCGACGTGGTGAACGCCGTCGCCACCAGCTCGCCGCCGAATTGCAGAGCGATCTCGCCACTCGCGGTGCGGCCCCCGCCGGGCGGGAGATGTTCGGCGAGCTCGCCGCCGCGTTTCGATCGCTGTCTGACGGCGATCGCGAAATCCTCGCGTTGGAGGGCTGGGAGCAACTCGACCCGGGGGAGATCGGCACGGTGCTCGGCTGCTCGCGCAACGCCGCGCGGATCCGCCTGCACCGAGCGCGGCGGCGCCTTCGAGCAGCGGTCGCCGCATCACGCAGTCCCACACGGCAACCGCTGCGGCACATCCGAGGAGACATCTCATGATCCGGACCATCCCGAAGAACCCGATCGCCGGGCTGAACCCGATCAGTGAAGCGGACCCCGTCAACGAGGTGAGCAAGGAGACATGGGACAACCTGGCCACGGCGATCATGGCGACAGCGCCACGGTCCCAGCAGCGCCCGGAGCGCAGGACTGCGGCCAGCCGGACGCGCCGGCGGGCGCTCACGCTGACCCTCGCCGGCGGCGTGGCGACGGCGCTGCTC
>JALYTU010000769.1 GCA_030854125.1 Actinomycetota bacterium
GCGACCGATCCGGGTCCACTCGCGCTCCAGCGCGTGGGCGACGATGTCCTCGCCGACCCGGTACGCCATGTACTGACCGGGCTCGTCGATCCCGGCCCGCAGTTCGGCCAGCCAGCTGTGATCCTCAAGCTCGGGCCCGAGCTCGAGCACGGGCTGTTGCGAGGTGGTGAACAGGGAGGAGCGGACGAACTCGGTCCCGCCGCACTTGGCGCAGGTCGGGAGCTCGTCGGCAGCGTCCAGGGACACTGGCGAATCACATTCGGTGCAGCGAAACGTCCCGGTCCCGGCGACGCTTCCGGACATCCAAGCCTTCATTGTCCGTCTCCTCGCTGGGATTTACACCACCGCCCGCTCACGGCACGGAAGGGCGGCGCCCCTGTCGACCATCTTAACACGATCATAGTGACGATTCTCAAGGCTCGGCAGACGGGCTCGGGCAAATGTCCAGCCTTGGTGATGAGCCCAGAAGCCACCGTCGGCGGGCAGGAACGGCAGGTCGGAAGCCGAACTGAGATCACCTATGTCGGCGACCCTGCGGGACATGCTGGACCTCGAGCTGGCGCTCTTGCGCCGGGGCCTGGACGAGCGCCTGGCCGGTTCGGAGCGATGCAGCTGCTGCAACCGCACGCCGCTGGTCGGCGAGCGGGTCTACGTCTATGCGTCGGGCACGATCGCGTGCGAGCTGTGCCGCGAGCGTCAGCATGAGAATCCCGTGCGGACCCGGACCGTGCACGGTCCGGAGTTCGGGCACACGATGCGGATCACCGATCGGCGCGCCCCCGCCTGAGCGAGCCGGCGGCCAGGCGCCGCTGCACCTAGACTTCGGCGGCGTGGACCCCTTCACCGTTTCGACCACGATCTCCAAGCCCCGCGAGGAGGTCTTCGAGTATCTGGCCGACATCGCCAACCACGCTGAGTTCACCGACCATTATCTGGTCGATTGGCACCTGACCCGGGTCGACACCTACGGCGCGGGAGCGGGTGCGCGGTTTCGCATCAAGGCGCCGATGAACCGGTTCGCGTGGGCCGACGTGACGATCTCGGAGTTCCAGGCGCCGTTTCGGATCGTCGAGCGCGGCCGGGGCGGGAAGTACAACCGCATCCGGATGGTCGGTGTCTACACGCTGTCGCCGGCGCCCGGCGGGAGCACCAAGGTCGAGTACTCGCTCGAGACCGAGCCTTCGCAGATCTCCGACAAGCTGCTCGAGACGCTCGGCGGGCGCTCGTGGAGCCGACGCAAAGCGGCCAAGGCGATGCGCCGGCTGCGCTCGATCCTCGAGGAGAACCGAGGACGCGGGGAGCGCGCCTCAGTCGAGGCTCGATAATCTTCGCCGTCGTGAACGCCGTCCGTCGTCTGAGCACCGTCGTCTGCACCGCCCTGCTGGCGGTCGGCGTCGCCGCGTGCGGCCAGCAGGCCCACCCACGGGTCGCCGACGCCAATAACAACGGCGGCTACGTCGATGCGGGTCCGGTCACCTACCAGCTGCAGGTGTCGCGGGTCCTGAACCCGTACAGCAGCGAGGATCGTCAGTACGTCGCGGGCCTGCCCAGCGGCACGACGGCCCCCAACGCCCAGCAGTCATGGTACGGGGTGTTCCTGCGGGGCCAGAACCAGACCAAGCAGCCGCAGACCGCGACCGACAACTTCGTGATCACCGACACCCAGGGCAACCACTACTACCCGCTCAAGCTCAACCCCGCGGCCAACCAGTACGCCTGGACCTCGGAAAGCCTCGCGCCGCTGCAGGTCGAGCCCAAGCCCGGCACGACGGCGAGCTCGGGGCCTACGCAGGGCGGCCTGCTGCTGTTCAGGATCGGTAACTCCGCCTTCAGCAACCGTCCGTTGACCCTCGAGATCCTCGGCTCGGGCAACCAGCCGCTGGCCTCGATCTCGCTCGATCTGTGATCGGCCGGGGCCGGTCGGCCCGCGTCGGCCTGGCGCTCTGCGCCCTGTCGCTCGCGCCGGCCAGCGCTCGTGCGGCGTGGAGTCGGCCGTTCGATCTCTCGCCCCCCGGAACCCTCGATCGCCTGCCCGTCCAGCTTGCGGTCGGCCCCTTGGGCGCGGCCGCGGCGGCGTTCTCGATCACCGACGTCGACACGCCGGGCAGTGCGCAGGCCTACGTCGTGACCCGCAC
>JALYTU010000140.1 GCA_030854125.1 Actinomycetota bacterium
AGGAGAACGTGCGTCACTTGATGATCGGCGGGGTCGATGACCAGTCCTTGGACTCGCCCGATCGGACCATCGGTGGCGTATACGCTGTCGCCGCGACGCACCTCCACTTCGCCCGGAGGAACACGGTCGAACATGAGTGCCTGGGGTCCAGCCATCCCGAGGCCCTCCGGTCCGCCCAGGCCGAGTCCGTAGTACGGCCATGAGAGCATCTGGTTCTGTCGGTAGCCCCACTTGGCCGATGCCCCAGGCAGGAACCGCGTTTCTTGGGCCTCCTCGAGGACGGCAAGCTCCGCGCGCGTGCAGCGCAGTGCAACCGCGCCCGCGGTCGCATCGACGAGGCCGATCGGCACGAGGTGGCCGCTTCCGGCCCGGTGCGGCGCTTCGACGACGAGGTGGGTCAGCTCGCGGCGAACGGGATCGATCACAACGCGGCGCAACTCGCCGCACGGCCCGTCCACGCAGGAAACCTCGCTGCCGATCGTGAACACCGTCGCGCCGCCTTCGAGGTCCACCCCATCGACACGTCCGACCGCCGTCTCGGGGGACACAGCAAGGAAAGGCGTGTGCGGGAGGACGAGCAGCGGGCAGATTGCGCTCCGCGCGAGCTCTTTGGACGTGCTCGCGTGGATCAGCCGACCGAGCGGCCCGTGTCCGCGCGAGCCGGTGACGAGGAGGTCGACCGACGCGCTGAAGAGCGAGAGCTCGCCAACGGCAGGGCCCAACGTGACGTGCGCCTCGACATCGGGGTGCGCCTCGATTCGCCTACGGGCCCCGGAGATGATCAAGTCGACCGCCTCGGCAAACGAGGTTCCACCGCCGGTGAACGGGTTCGGGTGTGTCTCGAGCGCCTCGAACGCCGACACTCTCGCATCGTGATCCGCGGCGACGGAGCCTGCGAGCGTCAACGCCTGTTCGCTCTCGGGTGACCCGTCGAACGCCACTCCGATCTCCCGGAGCGCAGGCGGATGCTCCGCATAGCCGGCCGGGGCGACCGCTACGGCCCATCCCGAACAGTTGAGCACCGCACGGGTGTTGTCGCCGCCGGTCGCCCGCTCGAAGAACCCGCGGGTGCACGAACCGACGACGAGCAGGTCACAGCTACCGCGCTGCGCAAGCTCATGCAGGCCGCGGCCAACCGAGCGCGACCCGACCGTAAGCAACTTCGCCCGGATACCAGCCGCGATCCGCTCGGACTCCAGTAGCTCTAGCGACGAAGTCCGCCCGGCCGCCTCTAGGGCCACGGTCAGCGAACCTCTCGGCGACGTTCGTCCAGGGTGCACATGCGCCAGCGCAAGCTCGCCTCCTCGGCCGAGCAGACACGTCGCCAGAGCGATCGCATCCCGCCCGCCCGCGGACCCGTCGACCCCGACGATAACCCTGCTAAAAACTGGTCACCCGCCTGCCTGCAGGCCGTGCATCCGCGAGCCGCACATGACCGCGAGCGACACTCACGGGCGTGTCCGACCAGCAGGCCGCGGCATCGACAACAACTCGGTGACAGCCAACAGCTGCCGCCCGGCGAACCAGGCAGGCCTCACCGCCACGGGAATAGACGGCAGAACCGCAGTCGTGCAAACGGAGCCGCCCGTGGCCGAGGAGGTGTTCGAGAGCTGACGGGCTGGTCGAAGTCATGCCATCGAGCCTACGAAACGCGCGGGCGGATGCCACCCGGGGTGACCCGCCGCCCCACCGCGGGAAACTACGGAGCAGGACACGCCCGCGGTGAGTCTCGCGGATTGGCCGCGAGTGCGGTGAGCCAGGCGTCTCGCTTGCGGAGGTATTCGGCCGGTAGTTCGTGGCCGATCGACGCGAAACCGGGATTCATCTGCCGGTTCCGGCGTCGGGCGCCCCAGAGCTCGACCAGCTCGAGCGATGGCACCGGTCATCGACGCGTCGGCCGCTCTACGCTGCGGCCAACGTTTGGCGTTGTCAGGTCCCTGACGCTCGGGTTGATCGCGCTCGCCGCCCATCTGAGGATCGGCGTTCCGTCACGACGCGACCAGGGTCCGTGAAGCCGCAAAACGTGGATCCCCCAGCGGCTCGCGCCGTCCCGGGCACGGCGTAGTCAAACGCGGCGGGAGGCAGGGGCGAGTGAAACGCAGTGTCAAAGCACGCCACGTGGGGCACGCCCGGCAGCCGCCGTCGTGCCGCGTTGATCCCGGCCAGAGCGGGCGGGCTGTGCAACGGGCCACATCGTTGAAGCAGTCCACTGCGTCACGTGTAAGTCGCCGAGGTCGTCAGTCGCTCACCGTCAGGAGCACCGAGGTCTCGGGTGGAAATCGTCCGTTGCCTTCGAGGATCCGTAGCTTGACGCTCGAGGAACCGGCGTTGAGCTGGCGACCGGGGGGTGCATGTCAAGCGCGCTGTCATCGACGGCGCTGAGCGCGCGGTGACGTCCTCGATGAGGTCGGGCGTCACGCCCCATTGCTCGACCCACCGCTCGCCGTGGTAGTCGGCCACGGTGGAGACCGACGCGGTGGCGCGGCGAAGATGTGCCCGCTGGCGGCCTCTAGCCCTAGCCCGAGCGCGCGGGCGGCGAGAATTCACGAGGTGTGTCCGTGCGAGAAGACAATGACCGGGCCGGGTGCCGCGTGCACGGTTTCTCGCAGGAAGGTATCGGCGCGCGCGCCGACGGTGGCGGTCTTCTCGCCGTCTGGGCAGCCGTCGCGCCGGATGTCCCAGCCGGGATTCACCGCGTTGAGCTCAGCGGGAGTCAGGCCTTCATAGGCGCCGTAATCGAACTCAGCGAGCAACGGGTTTACCGTAGCGTGGACGTCGGTGAGCGCCAGTGCGGCGGTGTCGAGTGCGCGCCGCATGGGGCTGATGTAGACGGCCGCTCGGCGTCCGCGTAGCGCAGCGTCGAGCGGCGAGCGCAGGCTCGAGGCCTCGTGACGACCGTTCTCGGTGAGCGCGATGTCGGTCGTCCCCGTATAGCGGCCAGTGAGCGTTCATTGCGTCTCGCCGTGGCGCACGATGATAGTTCCATCGCGTGCTCAGACCAGGGTGCCGTCGCGGTCGGGTCTCGGTGCCGGCTCGGCGAGGAGCGTTTGCTTGGCTGCCTGCAGCGCTTCGCGGCCGTCATCGCCGACGTCGGGTAGGGACAGGTTGAGTGTGGCGATGGTATGTGTCAGGATCCCGGAGACGAGTGCTCTCGCCGCGTATTTGTGGTCGGCCGGTATGACATACCAGGGTGCGTGACGGGTTGACGTCGCGGTGATCGCGGCTTCGTAGGCGTGCATGTAGTCCTCGAAGTACGCTCGCTCACCGAGGTCGGCGGCTGAGAACTTCCACTGCTTGGCTGGGTTGTCGAGGCGTTCGAGGAGTCGCTTCTTCTGCTCGTCCTTGGATATGTGGAGGAAGATCTTGACGATCCGCGTCCCGTTACGGTGGAGATGGCGCTCGAACGCGTTGATGTCCTCGTAGCGTTCTCTCCACAGCTTCTTCCCGGTCGCCGTGTCGCTGGCGAGATGCTCGTCGGCGATGAGGTCGGGGTGGACGCGTGTGACGAGCACCTCCTCGTAGTAGGAGCGGTTGAAGATGCCGATCCGGCCTCGTGCCGGGAGCGCCTTCTCGCAGCGCCACAGGAAGTCGTGCTCGAGCTCCTGCGCGGACGGCCGCTTGAACGCAGCGACGTCGCAGCCCTGAGGGTTCACGCCCGACATCACGTGCTTGATCGTTCCGTCTTTGCCGGCCGCGTCGAGGGCCTGAAGGATCACGAGCAGCGCGTAGGTGTCGCTTGCGTACAGCAACTCCTGTGCGCAGGCGAGCTCCTGCGTGAACTCCTGGAGGTCATCCTGCGCTAGGTCCTTCGGGCCTGGGCCCTGCTTATGGTCCAGCCAGCCGCTCTTCGTCACAGTCGTGCTGCGGCCACCCAGGTCAGCCGAGTCGCCCGAGCTGACGATCAGATCCTCGATCACTCGGTGATGCAGCTTCATGCCCTACCTCCCGCTCGGTTCGCCGCTACGGCGGGCGGGGCGGCACGGTGCTCGCTGCACCAGTCACATCGACGGTGACCGTTCTTGCCCGGCGTAGCATGGTGGTTGCGCTTGATCTCGATCGCGTACGGACAGTGGTCGTTGTCGTGGTAGACGCTCTCGCCATGCGCTGCGTCGCTGTGGAACGCCATCGCCGAACCGGCTGGGAGGGCAGCGCGCGCGCGACGGTCCTCCGAAGCGCCGTTCGGCGTCTGCGTGTTGGTGGCGTCGGCGACGCTGTGTGGCCCGGACCCGTTCGTTTCGGACGTGCCGGCTTTCACGGGCTCGACAGGAGGGTCGAGGATCCGGTAGCCCAGAAGCTTCACGCGGTCAGTGATCAGGAACCAGACGATGGCGTAGCCCCATACGACTGCGACCCAGCCCCAGCCGAGCGGGGTCATGAAGATCCCGAAGCCGGCGAGCATCGTCGCGATCGTCTGGGCGCCGAGCACGGCCACGACCACGATCCGCTTTGGTGGGATTGACCAGAACGGGCCTCGGGTGCGAGTCAGGAAGATCGTCAGGTGTCCGGCGACCGACAGCAGCAGGTACATCAGTGTCTGTAGTCGGTCATGATCGAGGTCGGCGACGCGGTGGGCGTAGAAGAACAGGCCGTAGGCGGCGATCGGACCGACCAGGCCCAGGACCGACGCGATCCCGAGCACGAGGCGCATGTTCCACGCTTCGGGCTGCTGCTTGTAGATCACGTTGTCGTAGGCGATCGACAGGATCGCGCCGTCGTTGAGCAGAGCGAGCAGCACGATCATCATCGCGGTGACGGGGAAGAAGTTGTTGACCAGGATCACCGCCGTAACGAACACGAGGACACGCAGCGTCTCGGCGATGCGGTAGATCGCGTAGCTGTTCATCCGCTGGATGATCCTGCGGCTCTCCTTGATCGCGTCGATGATCACCGACAGCCCCGGGGTCATCAGGACGATCGACGCGGCGGCGCGCGCGGCGTCGGTAGCGCCGGACACGGCGATGCCGCAGTCGGCCTTCTTCAGCGCGGGCGCGTCGTTGACGCCGTCGCCGGTCATCCCGACGATGTGCCCCTGTCGCTGGAGGGTGTCGACGATGTGGAACTTGTGCTCGGGGAACACCTGGGCGAACCCGTCGGCGTCCTCGATCGATGTCGCCTGCCCGGCGGTCGCCTCGCGGTCGGTGTCGCCGAGGCCGTCGGCGGCGAGGATGTTGGTCCCCATCCCGAGCGTCTTGGCTGTCTCTTGGGCGATCGCGATCGCGTCGCCGGTAACCATTTTGACGGTGACGCCCATCGCCGTCGCGGTGGCGATCATCGTTTTGGCGTCCTCGCGCGGCGGGTCAAACAGCGGCAGCACCCCGACAAAACGCCAGTCGCCGTCTGCGCCGCCGTCGTGGCGCGCAACACCGAGCGAGCGAAACCCGCGCCTGGCGAACGCGCCCACAGCCTCGTCAACGGACGGCTTGACCTCGCCGGCGTCACCCGCGAGCGCCAGGATCACCTGGGGTGCGCCCTTGGTGACCTTGAACGTTTCGCCGCCGTGGGTCACGGTCGCCTCGGTCCGCTTGTGCACAGGATCGAAGGGCACGAAGTGCACGACCTCGTAGCCATCCAGAGCGCTGTCCTCGACGCCGGCGAGGACTGCGAGGTCGATCGTGTCGTTATCGTCGGCACGTGAGGCCAGCGCGCCGGCGAGGATCACCTCGGCGGGCGTCACCTGGTCCACGGCGAAGGGGTCGCCGAGCGTCAGTTTGTTCTGCGTCAGCGTGCCGGTCTTGTCCGAGCACAGCACGTCGACGCCGGCGAGCTCTTCGATCGCGACCAGCCGGCTCACGATCGCCTGCTTGCCGGCCAGCAGCCGGGCGCCGACGGCCATCGTCACCGACAACACCGTCGGCATCGCGACGGGGATCGACGCGATCGTCAGAACGAGCACGAACTGCAGGGTGGTGAGCAGCGGATCGCCGCGTAGGATCGAGACGAACGTAATCACCGCGACCAGGGCGAGCGCCAGCACGATCAAGAACCGGCCAATCTTCAGCACCGCACGCTGGAAATGACTGACGGTGACGGTGTCCTGAACGAGCTCGGCGGTCTTGCCGAAGTAGGTTTTGGCGCCGGTGGCGTAGACGATCGCGCTGATCTCGCCCTGGCGGATGATCGATCCGGAGAACACCGCGTCACCCGGGCCGCGTTCCGCCGGCAGCGACTCGCCGGTCAGCGCCGACTCGTCGACCTCGACCGCGTCGCCGTCCAGCAAGCGGGCGTCGCCGGGCACGATGTCGCCCAGGCGCATCCGGATAACGTCGCCGGGGACCAGATCACGCGCGGCGGGGGTGCCCCACGCGCCATCGCGCCTGACGCGGGCGGTGATCGCCAACTGGGCTTTGAGCGCGTCGATCGCCTTGCCGGCCGAGTGCTCTTCCCAGAACCCGACGCTGGCGTTAGTGATCAGCAGGACGAGAATCACGAAGAAGTCCGGCCAGTGCCGCAGCACGCCGGAGAGCACGACCGCGATCTCGATCATCCACGGGATCGGACCCCAGAAATAGGTGAGCAGCTTCAAAAACGGGTTGACCGACTTCTCCGCGATCTCGTTTGGACCATAGGTCGCGAGCCGCTGCTTGGCCTCGACGCTGGTGAGTCCCTCCGGGGAGGACTTCAGCCGCGTCTGGAGCTCGTCCATCGGCAGCGACTTGAGATCCTCGCCGCCCGCGGCACGCTCAGCCCCCGTCGCTGTCGCCGCCGGGGAGGTGCCGGTCATGCGGTCTCCATCGTCTTGTCGTCGGCGATCAGCTCCTGCGCGCTGGCGACGGCCTCGCCGGGCATGGCCGTGGCGATCATCGTCGCGTCTCCCATTCCGTGCCCCATTTCCAGTCGCGGACCTCGGGCAGGTCCAGGCCATGGACGTCGACGTAGCGGTTGTGCTCGACGAGCTTGTCCTGCATCGTCTGTTTGAGGTAGCTGCCCTTCGCGCCGAGTTGCGGGAG
>JALYTU010000770.1 GCA_030854125.1 Actinomycetota bacterium
CCGCCGCGCTGCGGGCCGCGCTCTCCGAGCACGCGCGGGCACAGGGCCAGCAGGAGCAGCTGCAACGGCTGCGCGACGGCCTCGGACTGCCGCTGCTGGAGCTGCCCTATCTGTTCGCCGAGACGATCGGGCGCGACGAGCTCGACCGGCTTGCCGACGCACTTGGCACCGGTATCGCCGCCCCCGATCGGACATGAGCGTGCCGGACCCCGATCTAGCATCGTCGCGGTGAGCGTCGCCGATCTGCTGGAGGGCAAGCACGTCTGCGTCTGCGGCGGCGCCGGGGGTGTGGGCAAGACGACGACCTCGGCCGCGATCGCCCTGGGCATGGCCGCGCGTGGGCTGAAGGTCGCCGTGGTGACGATCGATCCGGCGCGCCGGTTGGCCAACGCGCTTGGCCTGGATGAGCTCGAGAACGTGCCCCGCCGCGTCGAGCCCGAGCGTTTCGCCGGTCATTTGGAGATGCGCGGCGAGCTCTGGGCGATGATGCTCGACCCCAAGCGAACCTTCGACGAGCTGATCGAGCGAATCGCCGACGATCCCGCCCGTGCCGAGGAGATCAAGGTCAACCGGATCTACGCGGAGCTCTCGACGGCGGTGTCGGGCTCCCAGGAGTTCACGGCGGTGGCCAAGCTGTTTGAGCTCGATCGCGACGGTGACTTCGATCTGCTGGTGCTCGACACGCCGCCGTCGCGCAACGCCCTGGACTTCCTGGACGCCCCCGGGCGCCTGACCTCGTTTCTCGAGGGCCGAGCGCTGAAGTCGTTCATCCGTCCGACCGGACTCGGCATGAAGGTTCTCAGCCGCGGCGCCGCCCCGTTTCTGTCGGCCCTGCGCCGAGTCACCGGGGTCGATCTGCTCAGTGACCTGTCGACGTTCTTCGGACTGCTCGGGGATATGACCGAGGACTTCTCCACGCGCGCTGCCCAGGTGCAGAAGCTGCTGCGGGCCCCCACGACCGCGTTCGTGCTGGTCACCTCCGCGCAGCCCGCGGCGATCGACGAGGCGGTGTGGTTCCGGCGCTCGCTCAACGAGGGGGGCCTTCCCTTCGCCGGCGTGATCGTCAACCGCGTCCATCACGACCTCGTCGCCGACGGGGACCTGGACGGTGTGCGAGCCGAGCTGGCCGGCACGCTCGGCGACGGCCTCGCGGAACGGGTCGCGGCCAACCTCGCCGACTATCACGTGCTCGCCCGCCGCGACGCGCTCGGCATCGAGCGCCTGGAACGCGAGCTGGGCGATCGCCCGCGGTTGCTGGTTCCCTACCTGGACGATGATGTGCACGACATCGAGGGCCTGCTGCGGGTCCACCGCTTCCTGTTCGCCTCCGAAAGCGACCGCGAGGCGCTGATCGCCCAGGCGGTCAGCTAAGGAAGCCCCTAGCTCGTGTGCTCGGCGGCCCGGAGCACGGGGGGATCGTGTCCGGCCTCGGTCCACGTCTCCCAGCGCAGGACGATCGCCTCCCAGCCCTCGGGGGCGACGGTGCCGTCCGCGGTCGCGAGCGCTAGCCGGCCCTGATGCAGCGATTCCCACACCGCCTGCTCGGCCATCGCCAGGCATGCGCTGGCCCGGCGGCCGGGATGCTCGGCCGACGCGAGGGCCATCACCTCGGCGAAGGTCATCGGGGTGCGGGCGGCGCCCCGGAGCATCGCCTTAAACGTCTCCACCGCCGCCCGAGTCTCGGTCCCGCGCTCGGCCTCGGCGAGCACGGTCTCGGTCACCTCCTCCGAAGTCCGTCCGACATTTGCCCAGCCGCGGCCCAGGCCCATCTCCTCGCGGCGGATCTCCGGGCCCTCGAAGACGCGCAGATGCCCCTTGTCGGGCCCATAGGTCTGATCCTCGTGACGGATCGTGGTGCCGCTCGCCCACGGGCGGACAAAGCGCGCGTCCAGTTCCTCCCGGGAGAGGTTGAAGACCCGCGCGACGTGCGGGAACTGACGCAGCTCGAGGTGGAACACGGCCTACAGGATCTCACCCTCGGGACCTCCACGCTTCGACCGCGTGCCGAAATCCCTCACCTCGCCCAGCGTGCGGGTCGGCCTGACGCGGCTGGGCGTCAGACCGACCCGGCGAGCCGGGCGCTACCGCTGGTCGTTGCGCTTGGCGAACAGCGGAGACATGGTCGGGACCACGC
>JALYTU010000141.1 GCA_030854125.1 Actinomycetota bacterium
CCGCTCGCGTGCTGCTGGGCCGATCTCGCGATCGGATCGGTCAGTTCTGACCCTGCTGCTGCGTGTTTGCGTTGGGGTTGCCGGGCTCATCGGCGTGGCCGCCGGGGCCGTCGTTGCCCGCCGCGCTCTCCCCGGAGGTCGTCTCGGTGCTCGGCGCCTCGGCGGACGTGGCGCCGCCGGTGTCGGGGGTGGTCTGGTCACCGCTCTGGACCTGATCGGTGTCCCGGGTCTGTGTCGCCTCGCGCGTGGCGTGGTGCTTCGCGTGCTTGACGGCGGGGTGAGCCGTCCCTGTCGCTGCCCCGGCGATCGCCGCTCCGCCCAGTGATAGCGCCGCGAGTCCGGCCACCATTCCGAGGCTTGTCTTCAGTCGCTTGATCATGTCGTCTCCTTTTATTGGGGAACCAAGCGGCAGCCACGGTAGGTCGCGAAGATGAGACCGGGATGAGGCGAGAACGAGCAGTCAGTCCTGCGTGTGGCGTGGTTCGGCGGGCAGCACGATCCAGGCGTCAGCCCCGCCCTGGGAGCGGTTGGCGACATGGGCCGTCCCCGCGTGGGCGACGGCGATCGCGCGCACGATCGAGAGTCCGAGCCCCGCCCCTCCCCCTCCGCGGGCGCCGTCGGCACGCGTGAAGCGCTCGAACGCCTCGGCGATGAACTCCGGGGAGAATCCGGGCCCGGCGTCGGTCACGTGGATCTCGACACCCGATGGGGTGATCCCCGCGCTCACGGTGACCGGCCCGTTCCCGTAGCGCAGGGCGTTGTCGATCAGGTTGGCCACCGCCTGCTCGAGCCGCAGAGGGTCGGCGAATGCGCAGCCGTCCGCCGCCGCCTCGAGGTGCAGCTCACGACGCTGCTCCGCCGCCCGGGGTTCAAAGCGACGAAGCACGCCACGCAGCGTTTCAGCCAGATCCAGGTCGGTCCGGCGGACAGCGAGCCGCCCCTGGTTGGCGCGGGCGAGGACGAGCAGGTCCTCGGCTAGGCGGATCACGTGGTCGTTCTCCTCCGCTGCGGAACGGATGGCCTCCCGCAGCTCGGTGGGCGTTCGGGCCCCGCGGAGTGCGAGCTCGAGCTCGGTCTTGACGATGCCCAGGGGTGTTCTCAGCTCATGGCTGGCATCGGAGACGAATTGGCTCTCCCGTGCGAACGCCTTCTCAAGCCGAACCAGCATCGCGTTGAGCGTTGTCCCCAGGCGCGAGACCTCGTCAGAGGCGGGCGGCACCGTGAGGCGGCGACCGGCGTCACCGGCCGAGATCTCGGCCGCCTGCCGGCGCATCGACTCAATCGGCCGCAGGGCCGAAGCGACCGCTGCGTATCCCGCGACCGACACCAGCAGCAGAGCGATCAGCCCGCCGGAGATGAGCAGGCCACCGAGCTGGTTCAAAGCGTCGGTTCGCTCACCGAGCGACACTCCCACCACCACGACGAGCCGGCGGCCCTGCGCGTTCACCGGCGTGGCGAACAGGCGTGACGCACCGACGCGGCCGACCGGCGGGCGGTCGATGAAGCTCGAACTGGTCAGCGACAGGCGGATGTCGCGCTCGCCGAGGAGGGCCACCCTCCTCACCAGCGGCGTGGAATCGAAGATCGTTCCGTTGGCCTCGAGAACCTGGGCGAACGCCTCCCCCCGCGCCGTCAACGCGCTCGCTCCACCTTGCGCCAGGCCCGTGTCAGCCTGCTGCACGAGCGCGGCCACGTCACCGGCCCGCGAGCGCAGGCCCTGGTTGAGTGCGTGGTCAAATTCCGCGCGGAACCGCAGATACAGAAACAGCCCGGTTCCGGCCAGGACGATCACGAGGGCGAGGGCGAACGCGGCGGTGACGCGCGCGCGGACCGGGACACGACGCATTCACGTCACCCTAAGGGCTCTGGGCGGTGCTCAGCGCAGCGAGGGCGGATTCACGTCATCGACGAACAGGTCGACGCCGAGCTCCGAGGCGTCAGCGCCGGCGGCGCTGTACTGGCTCAGATCGGTCACGCCAGCCTCTACGAGCACGTCCTCGCACAGCAACGCGTTGCCGGTGCATTCCCGACTGGACCGGGTGAGGACCGCATAGGCCGCATCGGCGTAGACAGCGGGCGTGCGGGCGCGACGCATGGCCTCGTCGCCGCCGAGCAGGTTCTGTACCGCGGCGGTGGCCACGAGCGTGCGCGGCCACAGCGCGTTGGACGCCACTCCGGCCTCGCGCAACTCCTCGGCCAGGCCGAGCGCGACCAGCGTCATGCCGTACTTGGCGATCGCGTAGCCCGTGAACGGTGCCAGCCATTTGGGCTCGAGCGAGATCGGCGGAGAGAGCGTGAGGATGTGCGGGTTGGAGCCGACCTTGAGGTGCGGCACGCAGGCCTTGGAGACCAGGTAGGCGCCGCGGGAGTTGATCGACTGCATCAGGTCATAGCGCTTCATCTCCATCGCCTCAACGCCGGCCAGGTTGATCGCGCTCGCGTTGTTGACGCAGATGTCAATCGCACCGAAGCGCTCGACCGTCGCTGCCACCGCATCGAACACCGACGTGTCGTCGCGGATGTCTCCGACGATCGGCAGCGCCTGTCCGCCGGCCTGCTCGATCGCCTCGGCCGCGGTGTAGATCGTTCCCTCGAGTTTGGGGTGCGGTTGAGCGGTCTTGGCGATCAGGGCGACGTTGGCGCCGTCCCGGGCGGCACGCAGCGCGATCGCCAGGCCGATCCCGCGGCTCGCGCCGGAGATGAACATCGTCTTGCCGCTCAGGTCCATGCGGCCAAGCCTCGCAGATCGCCACCCAGCGGGGCAGCGCGACCCCGCGGCGCGACCACGCCGGGTCGACATTCCGGGCTCGGTGGCCGTCGTGCCGAACGGCTATCCGTACCCGCGTCGAGGTGGTCTGCAGCCGACCACCGGGCAGAGTCGATCCAGTCGGCGGCGTGTAGGCCAGGGCCTGCTCGTCCCCGACCGGCGCGGTCACCAGCTCGGACAGTCCAGACGCCATCCGCGAGCTCGCTGTTCAACCGGATTGGGCGTAGCCCCCCGGCTGCCCAACCCCAACCGGTCCCCGCTCCAGCTCTCGCTGGGAGCCGACGACCCGTCCGGGTTGGTCACGAAACCCGCATCCACCTACCGCGGGTTGCTCTAAACCAGCCGTCGTGGCGTGGCGCCGTCTCCGGCCCGCTAGGCGAGCTGGTGCTCCAACGAGATCTCGAGTTCGGGAGCGTGGCCCTGACGTGTGGTCTCGATCGTCAGCCGCAGGGCCCGGCCGTCCAGGTGCAGCCAGCCGAGCTGGTTCCTCCAGGTCGGCTGTTGCAGTACCTGCCAGCGCACCGCCGGTTCGGAGACTCCGGCCAGGTGGGCCAGGCGCCGGGCGAGCCGTCCGATCAGCCGTGAGCGTCTTACGATGCGCAGCATCCGGCGATCGCGTTTGCCGAGCTGATTGCGAAACGGCGAGCACACCGCCTGGTAGACGTTGCTCTGCACACCGTGGCCCCACCGGAATTCCACCGTCTCCAGGTAGGCCTGGTGGACATCGCCGCCGAGCATGACGATCGAGGCCGGCGGGGCGCCACGGCGGCCGGATCCGACCTGTTGGATGAGCTCGATCAGACGATGAAAGGAGGTCTGAAACGCGGCCCAGTGCTCGAGATCGAGCGCCCGGCGCAGTTTCTCCGACCACCGCGCGGCCCGCCTCCCCCACGCGCCCTGGCAAACGGCTTCGTTCCACGCCTCGAGGTAGTGCAGCGTCGGGGCCAGCAGCACCGGCAGGGTGCTGGCGATGATCACGTGGTCGTAGTCGCCGGTCAGCTGCTGCTCGAGCCATTCCCACTCCTGCTCGTCGAGCATGTCCCGGCGCCCATCGGACAGCACGCGGCCCTCGCGCGCGTCGATCACCACCAGCCGGGTCCCCGCGATCCGCCGCGAGAAGCTCCACAGGCTGCCTCCCCCCTGCCGCTCGGCGTTCTGTGCAAAGGCACGCAGCAACGGGGCGCCGTCGTCGGCGGCGAGCACCCCCTGGTAGAGGCCGTTGTCGTGGAGCTCATCCGGTGAGAGGTTGCCGAGGTGCTGATAGATCCAGTACGTCCACAGGCCCGAGACAATCCTGTCGTGCCACCAGTCGGTCCTGCGCATGTCCTCGATCCACGCCTCGGAGGTGTTCCAATCGTCATGGACGTCGTGGTCGTCGAAGATCATCGCCGAGGGCACCGTGGACATCAGCCATCGGATCGCGGCCGGTGACCACGCCTCGCGATAGAGCATCGCGTACTCGTCGACGTCGTGGACCTCGAGTCCCGGGGGCCTGCTCGTGTCCCGGCGGGCCTCGATGAACGCGCGGGTCTGAGGTGAGACGTCGTCGGCGTAGACCTGATCGCCGATCAGCAGCAGCATCCGCGGCCACCGCGCGGGGTCCTGGTCGCACAGGCGCACCGCGAGGGCGGACAACGCGTCGACTCCCGAGCCGCGCTCATCCTCGTCGGCGCTCAGCGTGTAGGGCAGGTCGTTGGGTGCCGTAACCCGACAGGAGCCCCATGCGATCGCGACCTCACCTGCGGTCGGGAGTGTCTGGATCCGGGGCGCCGGGAACGGGGAGACGGGCGGCGGCCACGTCGTGACCCCGTCGAGGGCCAGCTCGTACTCGGTGCTGCTGCCGGGCTCAAGGCCCCGGATCGCGACCAGCCCGTAATGCTTGCCGTCCACGTGGAAGGTGCGGGAGCGGTGGCCGAGCACCTGCACCTCGCATGCCTCGTCAGTCTCCACCCATACCGTTGCCTCGGTCTCCGAGACGTAGCGCAGCATCGGTCCCAGCAGCAGGGACGCCACGGCCGCCCTACCTCGCCACCGGGCGTTTTTGCTCCCGGGGGTCCAGCGAGTAGCCAAAGCCGGACAGGGTCTCGCAGCCGTCGTCGGTGATGATCAGGAGATCCTCGTAGCGCACGCCGCCGACCGCCCGGTCCCAAAGGCCGGGCTCGATCGCCACCACGTCCCCGGCGACGAACAGTTCCGAGCCGGCCTGCCCCAGTCCGGGGGCCTGGTGGACCCGCAGCCCGACCCCGTTGCCGAGCGAGAAATGAAAGCCCTCCTGGGGGTCCTTACCCGGCCGGTACGCTGGGTGGCGTACCCCTCGGCCTCGCAGCGCTCGCAGGTTGCGCCGTGCAGTTCAACGCCCGTGACCCCCGGGCGAACGTCCGCGCGAGCGCCGTAGAGCACGACCGTGGTCACGAGGCCGGCCTGGTCATCTGAAAGGTGCTCTCGATGACCGCGTAGTCGGCCGGACCGCCGAGCCGCGCCACCGGCCGCAGCGCCGCGGTGTCCACGGCATCCCCGACGATCGCGGACTCGTCCAGATGCACCCCCACCACCTGCCCGATCACGAGGTGATGGTCGGTGGGCCGGCCGTCCAGGTCGTGCAGCTCGAGCCGGTGCACGACGCGGCACTCCATCGCACAGCGAGCCGAGCTGACGCGGGGTGGAGCGACGAGCCGTGAGGGCGCCATCTCCAGACCGGCTCGCTCGAACTCGCTGAGGCCGCGCCGCAGGGGCGCCGACGAGGCGTTCATTTCCTCGCGCAGCTCATAGGTGACGAGGTTCCATACGAACTCCTGGACCTCGCCGGCGAAGGTCACCGAGTCCTTGACCCCGTGGCTGGAAAAGGCGAGCATCGGAGGAGCCTCGGCGACCGCGTTGAAGAAGCTGTATGGCGCGAGGTTGACCGACCCATCCGCGGCGATCGTCGAGACCCAGCCGATCGGCCGCGGAGCCACGATCGCCTTGAACGGGTCATGCGGAAGCTGTGCGGGATCACGTGCACCGGGCTCATAGAACAACATCAAGCGACACCCTAGTACCGCTAGGCCCGGCCAGCGCCACGCAACTTCGAGCTGCTGACCGGTTTGAAACCGGCATGTCCACCAGGAGGAGGAGTCACCTTGAGTCGTACCGTTAAATCTCTGATCGCCACGCTCATGGCAGGGCTGGCGATCGTGGGGGTCGCGGCCGCTGCCTCGACGCCGGCGGTCACCGCCGAGTCGGCCGTCAACATTGGCAACACCACGGCAACGCTGACCGCGACGATCAATCCCAACGGCAGCGCGACGGGCTACAGCTTCCAGTATGGGCCCACCAGTGCCTACGGGTTGTCGACCAACAGCCATCGAGTCGGTGCCGGCAGCAAGCCCGTAACGGTGCGCATCGACATCGCCGGGCTGACCCCGGGAACGCCCTACCACTTCCACGTCACCGCGCTCAACGGCGCCGGTACGGCCTCGGGGACCGACAAGACCTTCACGACCACCGGCCCGCCGCCGGCCGCGGTCGTCACCGGCCCTCCGGTCAGCGTCGGCAAGACCGTCGCAACGGCCACGGGGAGCATCAACCCGCAGGGTGCGGCGACCACCTGGGCGGTGCAGTACGGCGTGAGCACGACCTACGGCTCGCAGACCATCCCCGCCCAGCCGCTGGCCGCCGTCCCCACGTCGCTTCCGGTGTCGACCGTGCTGTCGGGCTTGGCCCCGGGCACCCTGTTTCACTACCGGCTGGTCGCCTACCACGGCGGTGGCATCACCTCGGCCGGAGCCGACGCGACGTTCTTCACCGAACCGAGCACGCGACCCAAGCCACGGTTGAGCCTCCACACCTCACCCTCGCGTAACCGCCGCAAGCCCTACACGTTCACGACCACAGGCAAGCTCAGCGGCGCGAACAGCATCCCCGCCACGTCGAAGTGCTCGGGGATCGCGAGCCTGAAGTACTACCTCGGGCGCAAGAAGATCGGCAGCGTTGCCGCGCAGGTCGGGCCAGACTGCTCCTTCTCGGGCCAGAACGCGTTCCGCCGCGTCCATGCCGCCACCCCGGCCCGGATCATGATCAAGGTCCACTTCAACGGCAACGGCTACATCGCGCCGGTTGACAAGTCAAACACGGTGACCGCCGGCTAGCACGCCGGCACTGGCGGGCCCCCGGTCGACCGACGAC
>JALYTU010000142.1 GCA_030854125.1 Actinomycetota bacterium
CCCCGGACCTTGGCGCCGGCGTCCCCGATCAGGTGCGCGAGGCCGGGGTCGGCGAGCAGTACGCCCGCGCCCTGGAGATCTCGCGCCACGAGTACGCACGGCTGCGCGACGCCGG
Organism: Actinomycetota bacterium; assembly: GCA_030854125.1. GTDB lineage: Bacteria > Actinomycetota > Thermoleophilia > Solirubrobacterales > Solirubrobacteraceae > Palsa-465. The sequence goes on from JALYTU010000142.1 coordinate 116, forward strand.
GCTGCGCTCGGCCGCGCCCTACGCGCTGTGCCTCGGCTACCGGCTGCGCTACATCCTTGATCTCAACGCGCGCGAGGCGATGCAGCTGATCGAACTGCGGTCCGGCCGCGAGGGCCATCCCAGCTACCGGGCGGTCGCGCACGAGATGCACGCCCAGATCGCCGCCGTGCACCCCGCGGTGGCCGGCGCGATGAGCCATGTGGACCGTGACACCGAACCTCGGCTGGAGCGGATCCTGTCCGAGATGCGCACCCAGACCCGGGTCAGCGGCTAGTCGGCAGCGCGCTTCGCCTCCTGCTGGCGAAGTTCGATCCGCCTGATCTTCCCGGTCAGGGTCTTGGGTAGATCGGGCACGAACTCGATCAGCCGCGGGTACGCGTAGGCCGACAGGTGATCGCGGACGTAGCTCTTGATCTCGGCGGCGAGGTCGTCGGAGGGCTCGTGACCCTCGGCGAGCACGATGAACGCCTTGACGACGTTGCCGCGGCGCTCGTCGGGAGCGGCGACCGCGGCCGCCTCGGCCACCGCGGGATGCTCGAGGCACGCTGACTCGACTTCGAAGGGACCGATCCGGTACCCGGCGGCGATGATCACGTCGTCGGCCCGGCCTTCGTACCAGACGTAGCCGTCGGGGTCGGTGGAGGCGGCGTCCTTGGTGTGAAACCACTCGCCGCCGAAGACCTCGGCCGAGTCCTCCGCGGGGCGATTCCAGTAACCGAGCGGATAGTGCGGGTTCGAGCGCGCGCGCAGACAGATCTCGCCGCGCTCGCCCTGGGCGACCGGGCGCTCGTCCTCGTCCAGGATGACGACCTCCCAGCCGGGCATCGGCTTGCCCATCGAGCCCTCGCGGACCTCCATGAAGGGAAAGTTGGCGCACAGCGGATAGGACTCGGTCAGGCCGTAGTAGTCCAGGACGGTCACGCCGTACTGATCGCGAAACCAGCGGATCGCCTCGGGGTTCAGCGGCTCACCGGCCGAGCAGACGATGCGGAACTTCTGGGGGTACCGCGTGCCGGCTTCGGAGATGCCCATCATCGAGCGGATCGCCGTCGGGGTCCCGAACACGTTGGTCACCTCGTGTCGGGAGAGGAAGTCCAGCTGTTTGTGCGGATCAAAGCCGCCCTCGCGCTGGTACACGGTCTGGACCGCCCCGTAGCGCCAGGGGCCGAGCAGCGGCGCGATGCCGGCCGCCCACGCCCATTCGCCCATCCCGTGAAAGCGCTCGCCGTCCTGGACGTCGTGGCAATAGAGGAACTCCTCGTGGGCGAGGACGTAGCGGTGGGCGTGCAGGATCCCCTTGGCCAGCCCGGTCGTGCCCGAGGAGTAGTACAGCTGCGCGGGGTCGTCGGCCGCGGTGTCGACGGCGCTGAACTGCGTGGCGCCCTGGCTGAGCAGCGCGTCGTCGAGGATGATCAGATGCTCGACGAGTGAACGCTCCATCCGGTCGGCGTTGGCCGCGTTGGTAACCAGCACCTTGGGCTGGGAGTCGGTGAGGCGGTGCCGGATCCCGTCGTCGCCGTAGAGCACCGACATCGAGAGCAGGATCGCGCCGGTCTTCCAGGTCCCGAAGAATGCCGCCGCGGTCTCCGGCGTGGGCGGCAGCAGCATCGCCACCCGGTCGCCGGGCTCCACCCCGAGGCCGACGAGCACGTTGGCAAAGCGGTTGGAGGTGTCCTGCAGCTCACCCCAGCTCAGCTCGCGGACGGTGCCGTGAAAGTCCTCGTGGATCATCGCCAGCTTCTCGCGCGGATGGCGGTCGCAGATGTCGGCGGCGATGTTGTAGCGCTCCGGGACCTCCCAGCGATGATCCTCGCAGGCCTGTTGGTATGACGTGATCGAGCTCATCGGCTTATCATGACCGATCGGTGTCATGTCACTCAGCAGTTCGGCGCACTGAGTAGTCTTCGTCACCATGATGTTCGCCGCAGGAGCAGTCCTCGTTGGCGTGTCTGCGGTCGTTGTCGTGGCGGTGGCTGCTCTGTGGCTATACCGCGGGCGCCACACGCCGAGCACCCCTGAGGCGCTGGGCATGCAGGCGGCTCTGCACGCCGCCACGTCGACCCTGCCTCACCTACGCCGCGGTCTGCACTCGCGCTCGGCCTCGGACGCCGTTCCCCATCTACGGGCGCTGACCGGGGCCGCCGCGGTCGCGCTCGCGGACACCCGGACTGTGCTGGCGATCGACGGCGAGGGGCGCGAGCAGGTCCGACCTGGTGACCTGCTGTCGCGCCTGCTGGCCCGGACCCCGGATGACCGGCTGCACGTCGTGCCGCGTCTGATCTCCTCAGACCCAGCCTGCCCGCTGCGCAGCGCCGTACTCGCTCCCCTCACCGTGCAGGGCCGCCGGGCCGGGACGCTGATCGCCTTCTACCGCTCGCAGGGCCGCCCCCGCAGCGACGTACTGCGGGTCGTGGCCGAGGCAGCCAGCCTCGTCTCGGCCCAGGTCGAGCTGTCGGTCGTGCGCGAGCAGGAGGAACGTCTCGCCCAGGCCGAGCTGCGCGCGCTGCGGGCCCAGATCTCCCCGCATTTCATCTACAACGCGCTCGCCGCCATAGCCGGTGAGATTCACCGCGAGCCCGAGGACGCCCGGGAGCGGCTGATCGACTTCGCCGAATTCACGCGCTATCTATTCCGCGACGGCCGCTCCTACGTGACGCTCGAGGAGGAGCTCGCCCATGTCGAGCGCTACCTCCGCCTGGAGCAGGCTCGCTTCCCCGGCAGCCTCGACGTCACCGTCGACGTGCCCGCCGAGACGCTGTCGACCGTCGTACCCTCCCTGTCGGTCCAGCCGCTGGTCGAGAACGCCGTTCGCCACGGGGTCGAGTGCCGGGCCGGCAGCGGGCGGGTCACGATCTCGGCGCGCGTCCGCGACGGTGACGTCGAACTGCGCGTCAGCGACGACGGAAGCGGGATCGCAGCCGACCGGGTCAGCGAGGTGCTGGCCGGCGCGGGCGGCGGGATCGGGTTGTCCAATGTCGATGCGCGGCTGCGGGCGACTTTCGGCGAGCGCTATGGGCTGAGGATCGAGTCGCAGCTGGGCTGCGGCACCACGGTGACGATGAGCGTGCCCAACCTGACCGGGGAGCCGGCGATGGCCGTCCGCGCGTCGGCGCGTGCCGGCAGATGAGCAGCGAGCGGTTGACCCTGCTCGCGGTTGACGACGAGCGCTCACCGCTGGAGGACCTCGCTCGGATCCTGCGCAGCTCGCCAAGCGTGCGCGAGGTGGAGTGTGCCGCCGACGGCCGCGAGGCGCTGCGCCACATCACCCGCCAGCCCTACGACGGGATCTTCCTCGACGTCCGCATGCCCGACCTGGACGGTCTCGAGCTGGCCCGCGTGCTGCGCCGCTTCGCCTGTCCCCCCCAGCTGGTGTTCGTCAGCGCGCATGACGGTGGCGCCGTCGAGGCCTTCGAGCTGCACGCCCTGGACTATCTGCGCAAGCCGGTCGCCCGCGGGCGGGTGCAGGAGGCGGTGGAGCGCATCGCCGCGGCGGTCGCCGCCGGGGAGGCCGCCACCAGTCCGCCACAGACCCCCTCGCGGTCCGCGCACGAGGACGACGAGATGGTCGCGGTGGCCAACCTGCACGGCGGCGGCACCCGACTGCTGCCTCGCTCGGCGATCGAGTACCTCCAGAGCTACGGCGACTTCGTCCATGTGGTGGCTGGGGCCGAGCGCTTCCTGCTGCGCGCGACGCTGACCGAGATCGAGCGACGCTGGGAGCCCGACGGGTTCGTCCGCGTGCACCGCCAGTTCGTGGCCAACCTGCGGGCCGCCACCGAGTTGCGCCCGCAGATCGGGGGTACGGCCGAGCTGAGCTTTCCGGGCGGACGCACGGTCCCGGTCGCCCGCCGCCACGCCGCCGCGCTGGCGCGGCGGCTGGCGATGTGAACGGGCGGGGCGAGTCTGCTCAGGACTCGGCGGCCTGCTCTGCCTTGATCTTGTCCTCGAGCTGAGCCATCACGTCGGGGTCGCGCAGCGTGGTGACGTCCCCGAGCGCCCGGCCCTCGGCGATGTCACGCAGCAGGCGGCGCATGATCTTGCCCGAGCGGGTCTTGGGCAGGTCATCGGCCCAGATGATCCGCTTGGGACGCGCGAACTTGCCGATCCGATCAGCGACCTTCGCGCGGATCTCCTCAACGAGCTCGTCGGTGCCCGCCAGGTCGCCCTCGAGGGTGACAAAGGCGCAGATGGCCTGTCCCGAGTCCTCGTCGGCCTGTCCGATCACCGCGGACTCGGCGACCTTGCCGTGGGAGACGATCGCGGACTCGACCTCCGCCGTGGAGAGGCGATGGCCCGACACGTTGACGACGTCGTCGATCCGCCCGATGATCCAGAAGAAGCCGTCCTTGTCCTTGCGCGCGGCGTCGCCGACCAGGTAGGTCTCCTTGCCGAACCTCGAGAAGTAGGTCTCGACGAAGCGGTCGTCCTCCTTGTAGAGCGTGCGCAGCATCGCCGGCCACGGGCGGGTGAGGACGAGCAGGCCCTGGCCGGAATCGATCGGCGTGCCGTCGCGCTCGTCGACCACCTCGGCCGCGATTCCCGGGAACGGGCGGGTCGCCGAGCCCGGTTTGGCCGCCACGATTCCCGGCAGCGGGGTGATCATGATCGCGCCGGTCTCGGTCTGCCACCACGTGTCGACGATCGGGCAGCGCTCGCCACCGATCACCGCGTGGTACCAGAGCCACGCCTTGGGGTTGATCGGCTCCCCAACGGATCCCAGCAGCCGCAGCGAGCTGAGATCGAACTTCTCGATGTGCTCGGTCCCCCACTTCATGAACGCCCGGATCGCGGTCGGCGCGCAGTACAGGATGTTGACCTTGTACTTCTCCACCAGCTCCCACCAAATCCCCTTGTGGGGATAGTCGGGGGCGCCCTCCCACATGACCGACGTCGCACCATTGGCCAGCGGTCCGTAGACGATGTAGGAGTGGCCGGTGACCCACCCGACGTCGGCCGCGCACCAGTACACGTCGCTCTCGGGCTTGAGGTCGAACACGAGCCGATGGGTCGCGCTGACCCCGGTCAGGAAGCCGCCGGTCGTGTGCAGCACGCCCTTGGGCTTGGCGGTCGAGCCGCTGGTGTAGAGCACGAACAGCGGATGCTCGGCCTCGAGCTCCTCGGCCGGGCACTCGGGGTCGGCGGCCTCGCAGATCTCGTGGTACCAGTGGTCGCGCCCCTCGGTCATCTCGCAGTCGGCGTCGGTGGACTTGACCACGATGATGTGCTGCAGCGTCTCGAGCTCGCCCATCACGGCGTCGATCTGCTGCTTGATCGGAGCGGTCTTGCCCTTGCGCCGGGCGCCGTCGACGGTGATCAGCGCCTTGGCCTGCGAGAACTCCATCCGCTCCTTGACCGAGTCCGCCGAGAAGCCGCCGAAGACGACGTTGTGCGGCGCACCGATCCGCGCGCAGGCGAGCATCGCGACGACGACCTCGGGGATCATCGGCAGGTAGATCCCGACGATGTCGCCCTTGGCGATGCCGAGGTCCTTGAGCGCATTGGCCAGGCGCTGGACGTCGGCGAGCAGCTGGGCGTAGGTCACCGCGCGCGTCTCGCCCCCCTCGCCGTGCCAGTGATACGCGACCCGGTCCCCGTTGCCCGCCTCGACGTGCCGGTCCAGGCAGTTGTAGGACACGTTGGTGGTTCCGTCGGCGAACCACTTGTAGAACGGCGGGTTGGAGTCGTCCACGTCCTGGGTGGGCGCCTTGAACCAGTGCAGGGTGCGGGCCTGCTCTAGCCACCAGCCCTTCCAGTCGGTGTCGGCCTGCTCATAGATCGCCGGATCGCTGAGCACGGCCTGCTCGCGGAACCCCTCGGGCGGATCGAAGCTCTCGATGTCCAGCATCCCTTCGAGCTGCTGCTCGAGGTCTCCCGCTCGGTTCGAGGTGGGTGCGGTATCTGCCATGTGACGCCTCTCCTTTGGTGACTCACCTTCCGCTCGCAGCCAGCGTCCGGGCGCCGGTGAGATCGTCACCGGCGCCCGATCTGGCCGCGGACCGCGGCTCATGTGGCTAGTTGTACCCCAGCTCAGCCAGCGGCACTACCGGACGCCGCGGTTCAGCGGGAACACCGGCGCCACCACCCGACCGAAGGTCGAGTTGATCACCGCCGCGAAGGAGGCGTACCAGGCTACGATCGCCGTGGCAATCCCGAGGTAGCCGCCGAGCTTGACGGTTCCGTTGGTCGCGGCCGTCCCGCCGGCCAAGGCGGAGTTGCCGATCCCGAGGACGATGAACGTGATCGCCAGCAGCAGGAAGACCAGCGCGACCGCGCCGGTCGTCCGCAGCGAGGCGACGAACATGTAGGCGGTGAAGATGCCCCAGGCCCACAAGTACAGGCCGAGGGCGCTGAACACCTCGGTCTTGGGGATTCCGGGGAGGCCGACGTTGACCAAGAAGTAGAACGAGATCCAGAACGCCCCGAAGGAGCAGAAGGCCACCGCCCCAAAGGTGTTTCCGGTCCGGAACTCCCAGAGGCCAGCGACCAGCTGGGCGATGCCTCCGTACGCGAGGGCCAGAGCCGCCACCATCGGCAGGGCACCAGAGCCGACGAGGTTGGCGTTGATCATGCTGAGCGCGAACGTGGTAGTGGCGAAGGCGGCTAGTCCGAGCGGACCCGGATCCGCCGGGGTCCAGCCGGCGAGCCGGCCACCGGTGGGGTCAGGAGCCGGAGCAACGTCCGCTTCCCGCGGCGGTAAACGACTGGCTTCCATGTGTCTCTCCTCCTGGTCGTGAATGGTACGAGCGCAGGACGATGGACAGCCGAGCGTCAGCTGCGCAACCGTCGATCGCTGGACGGTCGCACAGCGCCGCCG
>JALYTU010000771.1 GCA_030854125.1 Actinomycetota bacterium
CCGGGGGCCTGCCCCACCGGCTCGTCCTGGCCGGGACCGACGGCGGTGACGGTGCCCGCCTCCGTGCGCTCGCCGGCCCAGAGCCCGTGACGTTCACCGGATATGTCGATGACGCCCAGCTCGACGCCCTGATTGCCGGCGCCGATCTGCTCGTGCACCCGAGCCTGTACGAGGGATTCGGGCTGGTCGTGCTCGAGGCGATGGTCCGCGGGACCCCCGTGCTCGCCGCTCGCGCGACCGCGCTGCCCGAGACCGGCGGCGACGCCGCCTGCTATTTCGAGCCATCCGATCCCGGTGACCTCGCCCGTCGCCTGCAGGACCTGCTCGCCGACCCCGCTGCGCTCGCGGCGCTCGCGGTGGCCGGCCGACAGCACGCGGAGGGCTTCTCCTGGGACGCAACCGCGCGCGCGACGGCCGACGTCTACCGCGAGCTGCTCTGAGTCTCGTGGGAGCGCCACCCGGGAGTGAGTCTTGCCCACCGATCCCGCGGGCGGGGGCACCGGGGGGTGTGTCGGATAACTCCTGATCCTCGATCCTCAGGAGTTTTGTCAACCATCCCCTCCGAGAAAGCCGCCGGCGGCTCGATCGTGCGGGGTCGGCCTTGTGTGTCGACACCGTGCCAATCCGCCGCTCCCGCCGTCCGCCGCTCGTACGGTCGGCGGCATGGCCGTCACCCTCGATCAGAAGACCGCGATCCGGCTGCTCACGGACGCCGGATTCCAGCGGACCGTCGGCGGCAAGCACGTCGTCAAGATGGTCAAACGCGGACGCCGGCCGGTTACGCTGCCGCAGCACGGAGGTCAGACCTGGGGCAAGCGACTGACACACTCGATCATCACGCAGGCCGGTCTCACGGCGAAGGAGGTGGAGCGATGGAGCTCAAGGTCCCGGTCACGGTCTTTCACGAGCAGGGCAGCTTCTGGTCAGAGATCGACCGGCTCCCGGGATGCTTCGCGTCCGGCACAACGCTGAGCGAGCTGCACGAGGCGCTGGGGGAGGCCATCGGGGTCTATCTCTGGGATGAGCCGGCGCGACTCGTGTCCGGGCAGCTCGCGGTGGGCGTCAACGCGGTGTGCGTGGCGGACGCCTCCGAGGAACCCCACGCGTGAGGGTCACCGTCCTGATCCTGAGCGTTGACGAGGCGCCGATGCTGGAGCGCTCACTCCCGGCCGTGATCGCTCAGGAGCCGGTCCCGGCGGTGGTGGTGATCGACAACGCCTGCACAGACGCGACCGCGCAGCTGGCTGCCCGCCACGGCGCCGAGCGCATCGCGCTGAGCCCAAGGCGCAGCTACGCCGAGGCGATCAACCGCGGGATCGCCGCGACGGGCGGTGATGCTGTGCTGCTGCTCAACGCCGACTGCGTGCTGCGCCCGGGGTTTCTCGCCGCGGCCCTTCCGCGTCTGACCGACCCCGGGATCGGATCCGTGGCCCCGAAGCTGATCCGTGCCCCGCGGCGCCCCGGCGACGATCCCACGACGTCCTCGCAGCTCGACGCGGCGGGCATGGTGGTGGATCGCCGGCGCAAGAACGGGCTGGTCGGTCATGGACGGTCGGCGGCCGCGCACCGACGCAGCGCGCCGGCCTTCGGCGCTGACGGTGCCGCGGCGCTGTATCGCCGCGCGACGCTCGAGGCGTGTCGCCTGGGGGAGCGCGAGGTCCTGGACGAGGACATGGCGCTGTGGGCCTCGGACGTCGATCTGGCCTGGCGCGCGCAGCTGCTCGGCTGGCGCTGTGTGTACGAGCCGGCCGCCGTCGCCGACCACGTGCGCACCTACAGCCCGAGCACTCGGTCCCAGATGCGCGAACACGATCGGCGGGTCCAGTTTCGCAACCGTTACCTCATGATGATCAAGAACGACACCGCCGCCGGTCTGCTCCGGGACGCCGCCCCGATCCTCCTCTATGAGCTGCTCGCGCTCGGCCATGTGCTGCTGCGCGAGCCCCACCTGCTCGGTGCTTACGCTGACGTGCGGCGCTACGGCCGGCGGGCGCTCGCGCGTCGGCGGGTGGTTCAATCTCGGCGCTGCGCGTCGCCACCGTTCGGGCGGCGGACGCCGGCGTGAGCACCCGCCGGCGGGCTCTGGGGACCGCTCTACCCAGGCGGGGCGCTTGGCGGGGGCTCCGGC
>JALYTU010000772.1 GCA_030854125.1 Actinomycetota bacterium
CTGCTCGCCATCGAGCACCCCCGAAGGGTGCTGTCGCTGGTGATCATCATGTCCACGACCGGAAACCGCTGGGTCGGACAGGCCCATCCCCGGCTCTACCCGCGGCTGCTGCGTCGATCGCGCCTGGACCATGCGGGTTACGTCGCGGACTTCGTGGCGACGTACCGGGCGATCGGCTCCAAGCGCTCTCCGCCTGATCCGGGACGGCTTCGGGCCATCGCCGAGCGCTGCTTTGCCCGGGGCGTTCATCCCACCGGTGCCGCGCGTCAGCTGGCCGCGATCGTCACTGCCGGCGATCGCACCGAGCGCCTCACGGCGCTGAGGGTGCCGACCACGGTCATTCACGGACGCGGCGACCGGCTGGTGATGCCGTCGGGCGGGCGGGCGATCGCGACGGCGATTCCCGGCGCCCGCCTGGTGATGATTCCCGCCATGGCCCACGGCCTGCCGCCGGCGCTGTGGCCACAGGTGACCGATGAGATCGTGCGCACGATCGATGCCGCGAGCAAGCAAGAGACCAAGGAGGAGCGTCATGGCCGTCGACAGCAAGCCCGGTGAGCGGGTGCCGGTGCCGCGAGACCGGGACGACGACTACACGCGCGAGGCGAGCGCACGCCGGGCGGAGTTCATCCGTGAGCGTACGGGCGCGACCCTCGAGCATCTGACCAGCTACTCGTTCGATCCCGCGATCGTGGGAGGGAACATCGAGCAGTTTGTCGGCGTGGCTCAGGTTCCCGTCGGGCTTGCCGGTCCTCTCCTGGTCAACGGTGAGCATGCACAGGGCGAGTACTACGTCCCGATGGCGACGGCGGAGGGCACTCTGGTCGCCAGCTACAACCGCGGGATGCGGCTGCTCTACGAGGCTGGAGGCGTCACCACCACGATCATGGACGACCGGATGCAGCGAGCGCCGGCGTTCCTCTTTCCCAGCGCGCGTGGAGCGCGTGCCTTCGGTGAGTGGCTGACCGAGCATTTTCAGGAGATCAAGGCGGTCGCGGAAAGCACGACTCGCGTCGGACGGCTGCAGAACATCGAGCAATACTCGGCCGGCCGCGTGCTGTTCACCCGGTTCAACTACACGACCGGGGACGCAGCCGGCCAGAATCTGACCGGAAAGGCGACACAGGCCGCGTGCCACTGGATCGTCGAGCACCATCCGGCGATCGAGCGCTTCTTCCTGGAGGCCAACTTCGCGACCGACAAGAAGAGCTCGCAGGTGAACATGCTGCACACCCGCGGCAAGCGCGTGGTGGCCGAGGCAACGATTCCCGACGAGCTCTTTCGCCGCGTCATGCGCTCGAACACGGAGCTGATGTACCGCGCGCGGCAGGTCTCGAACCTGGGCGCGTTCATGTCCGGGGCCAACAACAACGGCGCCCATTCCGCGAACGGGATCACAGCCCTGTTCATCGCCACCGGGCAGGATGCCGCCAATGTCGCTGAATCCTCGGCCGCATTCATTTATGCCGAACGCCACGACAATGGCGACTACTACTTCTCGGTCACGATCCCGTCGCTGATCGTCGCCACCCATGGAGGAGGTACGGGGCTCGCCACGCAGCGCGAATGCCTGGAGATGCTCGGCTGCTACGGCAGCGGCAAGGTCCGCAAATTCGCCGAGATCGTCGCCGCCACCGTTCTCTGCGGCGAGCTCTCGCTCGGATCGGCGATCGTCGCCGAGGAGTGGGTGGATGCCCACGACCTGTATGGACGCAACCGTTCGTAGGAGAGACATGACCAAACTTCGCCGCACATCTTGGCGCAGCAGCTGCGGAGGACCCCGATCATCCGGCGGTCAAGCTCGACGAGTGGGTGCTGACCTACCGCCAGCTGGACGCGGCCGCCGCCCGTGCGGCCGGACTGCTGCGCGCGCAGGGCGTGTTGACCGGCGACCGGGTGGGGATGCAGTTGCCGAACGTTCCTTATTTTCCGATCGTGTACTACGGCGCGCTGCGGCTCGGGGCGGTGGTCGTGCCGATGAACCCGCTGCTGAAGGAGGGCGAGGTCGCCTACCACCTGAGCGATGCCGGCGCGCAGGTGATGGTGGGCGGCGGAACTCCGCGATCGTGGAGTGGTCGGGCACCTCCATCGCGGTGATCACCCGAAACGCCACATCCCCTCGGCACG
>JALYTU010000773.1 GCA_030854125.1 Actinomycetota bacterium
CTCTTGCCGGCCAGCGAGGCCAGGCGGTCATTGGCGAGCTGGTACGCGACCCATCACGACGGCCGTGCGCGCTCGCGCGTTGCGACTGCCCCGCGGCGATCGAGCCGCGCATCGCCCTTGGCCCGCGGCGGCGTGGACGACCGGCCAGCTGTGCCTCGAGTCTGACGTCGATGGTCGTGGTTGAGAGGATGGGGGTGTGAGCGCTTCGCAGACGGGGACGGGCCGTGAGGAACACGGCCGCGGTGGCGGCCGGCCGACGGGAGTAGCGGGTTCCTCGCTGCTGCCGAAGCTCGATGATCGGGAGCTGTCCCGGCTGCGGGCGGTGGGTCGCCAGTGGCACGGCTCGGTGGAGGACCGGGTGTCCTGGGAGCGGGCGCTGCCGGTCGACCCCAAGCTCTCGTATGAGAGCGAACCCGGCGCTCGCCAAGGGCGCTTTGTGCAGATCCGCAGTGGCCGGCCCGATCACTCCGAGGACCTGGAGGCGATGCCGCTTGCGGGTGCGTCGCCATCCGGCTCGGGCCGCCTCGGATTCGTCGTGCGGCGTGCCCTCGTGGGCCCTGCGTTGCTTACCGCGGCGGTGGCGGAGGAGCGGATGCGGAAGCTCGTGGCGCTGCCGGTGCTGGCATCCGATGCGCTGTCCTCCGTGGCTTACGGACCCGCGGCCAGTTGACGCTTTCGCTGCCGATCGCCGCCGCGATCATCGTGCTCATGATGGCCGTCGGCTTGGGCTCCGGCAGGTGATCCGTGCCTATCCGCAGGGCGGTGGCTCGTACATCGTCGCGAGCGAGAATCTAGGATCCCTGTCGGGCCTGCTGGCCGGCGCCGGCCTGATCTTGGACTACACGCTGACCGTCACGGTGTCGATCGCAGCCGGAGTCGCAGCCGTGACCTCGGCTCTGCCTTCGCTGGCGACATCGACCGTTCCGATCGGGATCGCGGTGATCGGGATCTTGGTCGCCGGCAACCTCCGCGGCGTCCGGACGGCAGGCTCAGTGTTCGGGGGCCCGACCTACCTGTTCGTGATCGCGATCGCGCTGATCGTGGTCGTGCGGCTGGTCAAGGCGGCGGGTCACGGGTTTACGCCCACGCCGCCGCGGGCCGTTCACGCCACCGAAGGGATTGGGATCCTGCTGATACTGCGCGCATTCTCCTCTGGAGCGACCGCGATGACCGGCCCGACGGTGAGTTGGTCGCACGGCACATCGGAGCAATGTCGGCGGCGGCCGCAACCAGAAGATCGTGACGGTGCCGCTGCGCTCGACCTGCGTGCCGATGCGGCGGGCATTCCTTACGATCCTCGCCGAGGTGGATGGGCTTGGAGCAAGCGGAATCGTGATGGGATCGCGGGGGTTGACCGGGCTCAAGTCGCCGCTGCTCGGGAGCGTCTCGCAAGCGGTTATCCAGCACGCCGACCGCCCTGTGATAGTCGTGCCCTCGCCCGATGTGGCGGACTCCCGTGCACGCGGGCGTCACAATCGGCAATCAACGTAACGGAGGAGTTCTCGCCATGTTCAAGAAGATCGTGTGGGCTACGGACGGATCGGAGGCAGCCGACCGGACACTTCCACTCGTCAAGCAGCTCGCGGCCGGGACCGGCGCGGAGGTGCTGGTCGTCCACTGCGAGGAGCTCATGATGGCCGCCAAGGCGGGACGATTTGCGGTCCACGCCGACGAGGACGAGCTGAAGTTGAAAATCAAGCGTCAGGTGTCCGAGCTATCGCAAGGCGATGTGCTCGCCACCCTTCAAATGGCAACAGCCTCGGCTGGCGGCGCGGCTCATGTGATCGCCGACGCAGCGCGCGAGCAGCAGGCCGAGTTGATCGTCGTTGGCACTCGTGGCCACACGGCGCTCGCCGGGCTGCTGCTCGGGAGCGTGACCCAAAGATTGCTGCACATCGCGCCGTGCCCCGTGCTCGCCGTGCCCACCAAAGGTCTCGATGAGAGCAGCTGAACGAACCACCCGGCCGGATTTGGTGGCCGGGTGATTCGTCAATGCAGCATCTCAGACATCTGGTCCTGACTGCCCGACTTGGCCCGTTCGGCAGTCTTGGCCGTGCTGAAGTTCGCTTGGCGTGACTTTGGTTGTGAGGATCTCGGCGCCACCATGGCGCTCTCAGCTGAGAA
>JALYTU010000774.1 GCA_030854125.1 Actinomycetota bacterium
GTTCAGGCGCGTGGCCCCGTTGCACGGCGAGGAGTTGGGGAATGAGCCGGGTCGTGTCGCGGTCTGGGTGTCCGGGCAGCGCTCCGGCCACGTTGAAGGCGCGCAGGCTGATCGCTCCGATCTCTCCGGTAGCGGCGAGGTCTGCGGCGGCGTGGTCCGCGGCGAGTTTGCTGGTGGCGTACGGGCTGCTCGGTGCCACCGTCGCTGTCTCGCTGATCGGTTGCTCGGCCTGCTCGCCGTAGACCGTACAGGTGGACGCGAGGACCAATCGCCCGGCACGGGCGGAGACGAGCTTGTCGAGGATGGTCAGGGTGGCGCCGACGTTGGTGTGCCAGTAGTCCAGTGGACCGGTCCGCGACTCGCGTACCTTGGTCAGCCCGGCCAGGTGGCACACTGCGTCGACCTCGGCGAGCGCCCCGGGCAGGGTTTCGGGTGTGCGTAGATCACCTTCGAGCCGTGCAACGCCGTCGGGCAGCGCGGACGCCCCAGATCGGGTCAGTCCTGTCACGTCGTGCCCCTGCTCAACCAGCAGTGCGGCCACCGCGTAGCCGAGGAAACCGGCGGCCCCGGTGACCAGAACCCTCATGGGCCGAGTAGCTGATGCCGGTAGCGCCATGCCAGCTCAATGCAGGCGCGGGAAATCGGGGACAACGGCTCAGTCCGCAGCCGCTCGCGGGCCGCCTCGGTGAACGGGATTCCCACGGTGGGACGACCGGCCTCGGTGCTGACGGCGGCGCCTTCCTCGTTCACGGCGACCATGTTGGAGAACAGCGCATCGAACACGGGTGCCGCGATGACCGCGACCGTCAGCAGCTCTACCCACAGGGTGAGCGGTTCGCACACCATGGCGCAGGCGAAGACGCGGAAGTCACCGGCCTGGCGTGCCCGCTCGAAGGAAACGAATGGCTCGTCGGTGTCGTAGCCGATGGGGTCGACGCTGTTGCCATCGTGCTCGTCGTTGCCGAGGAACTCCTCGGAGAACTCGCGCTGGACGTTACGCCAGAGCGAGAAGTCATTGGTTTGATGCGCCGGTGCCAGAGCCGCGGGCTGGAAAACACCCGCGGGTACCACGTGGTACATGCCGCCAGCGGCGGCCACCGATTTGGCGTCCCGCCGATGCAGGTACATCCGGTGGCCCTCGATACAGTCGCGGCGGATCGTCAGCGTATTGATACTGGGCAGCATCGACCGCGCGGACAGGTCGAACGGGTCGGTGATGCTCCGACGGAACGGCAGGTCCGCGATACTCGGCCGCTTTTTGCCCGCTGTGAGCCAGGCTTGCGCGAACTCGTGTCCCAGTGCTTCACCCACGTCGAGAACATCGAAGTAGCTCGTGTAGTTGAACCCCAGCATTCCGCGGGAACCGGCCCATGCGAGGTCAAGTAGTCGATAGCTGACGCGATTGTCGAGCAGTTTGGGTCGGGCGAGGTCGCGGAGCGCGCGCGAGTAGCGGTCATAACGCTCACCGTTGACCATCAGAGGCCGCGCGCCCGCTGACTGTGGAGCCTTACCTCCCAGGTGCGGTGTCGGCGATTCAGCGCGCCACGCCAACTCGATGTCAGACAGGTCTACCGGACCGTCCGGCACCCAGCTCGCTGACGTGAGAACCGTCGTACCGGGGATGCGCTGCGCAGCGGGGTACAGCTCGGCGGCCAGATCACCCAGAACCGCGCGGTGGGCGTTGAGTCGGCACCGAGTATCGCGCCATCGCTCCTGACTCTCCTGGACCGGGCCCGCCCGTTCGCTGACGTGGGCGGCGAATGGGCGCGCGTCCGCCGACTGGTCCGGCAGAACGCCGAGCCGTTCCGGTGGGATGCCGAGCTTGCGCGCGATGTGACGCAGCTCAGTGACGTCTCGCAGGGCCTGGGTGCCTTTCTCCAGCTTCGACAGCCGTGACTGCGTGGTGTTCAGGCGGGCGGCCGCGTCCTGCTGAGTCAGCCCCTCGTACGTGCGGTACCAGCGAATGATCTGCCCCACATCCGAACCGTCCGGCGGCGCGCAGGCGGCGTGCGCGACCTGCAACCAGCCCATGAAGTTCCCGTCCGCGATGGTCTCAGCCGTTCCTGGCATGATCGCAGATGACGGAGAAGCTGTCAGGTCGTCCATCGCTGTCGCGGTGTCG
>JALYTU010000775.1 GCA_030854125.1 Actinomycetota bacterium
GCAGCGCTGAGGTCGGCGTGACCTCAGCGTCCCCGAGAAGGTAGTGGATACGCTCAAATCGCTCCTTATGGGTGATCGTCGCTTCTCCCTCCCCCGCGGATGGATGAGTGCCGGATGCGAGGATCCCCACCCCCGTTTGGAGCACTGCGAGACGCATCGCGCGAAGCGCGCGCACCGCCTCGCCAACGCTGGCGCAGACGTTGGTGATCAGCTCGACCTGACAGGCGTGCACCTCCTGCTGGACGGTCCCTTCGACCTCGCCGAGCCGCGCGAGCACCGCCTCCGAAGCGTTCGTCTGCCGTCCGGTGACCGGGTCAACCAGAAACAGCTCCTCTTCGATCCCGATCGAGAACGGTTCGCTGGAGCCGAAGCGGTGATCACACTCATGCTCCCAGGCCACGTCTGAGGAAGTATGACGAGGTTCGCGGAGGGCCCATCCCCGTCGCTGCCTGACCGTGCCGTGAGCTATCGCACCCGTCTCCTGGCTCGCGCCTTGCATAACTGACGCGATGGGCAAGCCGTCCCACGCCGCGCTATCACGCAACCGGCCCGGGACGCCCAAGCACGACTCGTCCCGGTAAACCAGGCTCCCACAGCACGGAGACGAGTAGCCTAGGCTCGCCGAGGATCCGCTCCGAGATCGTGCTTGCCGTGGCACCCCGCTGTGTACCGCTGGCAGCAAGGCATCACCTCTGGCTGCTGCCGGCGCACGTTCACGACCCCCCGGCGCCGGCCTGCACTTCTGCTTCAGATCCCCCGACGATCGAAGCGGAAGCTCGAGCCGCAGACCCGCTCGGGCTGCTCCTATGAAGTGATGTTCGGTATTTGCGGGTTTGAGCGATTGGTCAGCACGGGCGGGCCCGGCGGGTTCTGGGGTGGTGTAGAGCAGGCGCCGGATGCGGCGGGCGAGGTGTCGTTTGAGGCAGCGGATGGCTTCGAGCTTGGTTTTGCCCCCGGCTTGTTTGCGGGCGTCCGAATGGCGGGGTCGGTGCGGGCGCGGGAGATGGCGATGATGTGGATCGCGCGGTTGAGCTGGCGGTCCCCGCCGCGGTGCGGTCGGTGGCGTTGGGTGTTGCCGCTGGAGGCGGGGACGGGTGCGGTGCCGGCGTGACGGGCGAAGTGTCCATCGGTGGGGAAGCGTTGCGCGCCGGCGTTGTGGCCGATGAGGATCACGGCGGTCACGGTTCCGCAGCCGGGCTGGGCGAGCAGTTGGGGAGCGTGCGCGTCGATGAGGCCGGTGAGTTCGGCGAGCAGCTCACGTTCCTCACGGCCGATCTCGTTGATCCGCTCCAGCAATCGTTGTGCGACTCGCAGCCTGAGGACTTGGGCAGTCGGGCCTGGCGGGTCAACCTGGCGCAGATCCGGGGGCCTTTCAACGCCTCCGGGGCCAAGAGCCGACGATCCATCACAAGCAGCCACCACGGTTGGGGTTGCGACAAACCAGAACCCGAGGAAAGAGCCCAGTGCGTTGACGCGCACGCTGGGATCTGTTTGGGGGCTGCCAGCAACGTTTGGGGCTGCCAGCAACGGCGGTCCCTACCGCGATCCTTCAACAACCAAGAGAAGTCCAACTTCGCTGCCGAGGATAACGACGAGCGGACGTCTAGGCTGCTCGAGGATCGCGTTCAACGCGCTGACCTCTCGCTCCATGAGACGCCCCGGGGCGTGGGGCAGAAGATGGGCGACGCCCTCAGTGCTGGCATGCACCCGGTGGGCGGTCCCAAAGGCGTCGTTGACGTACACGTCGGCCAGGGCGGCGAGCTTGGACACCAGGTCGGGGTCGTTCTCGGTCTCACTCGGCTCGTAGCGCACGTTCTCGAGCATCAGGACCTCACCAGGGCTTCAGTCGGTCACTCAGTCGCTGGATCTCGAGTCCGACCATCGCCGGAATCAGCAAGACCGGCGCCGAGATCAGCTCGGCCAGCCGCTCGGCCGCGGGCCGCATCGCGAGCTGCGGACCGTGACCGACCGGACATCCGGGATGAGATACGAACACTCCGCGCGCGCCGCGGTGGCGCAGCTCCTCGATCGTCGGCAGCGCCGCGCGGACGCGCGTGTCATCGGTCACGCGAGCCGGGCCGCTCAAACGTCAGCGGAACGTTGAGATCAACGCGCACCAAG
>JALYTU010000143.1 GCA_030854125.1 Actinomycetota bacterium
GAGGCCGGGGTCAAGGCCGGCCGGCACTTCGGTGATGTCGTGCCAGGCCCTGAACACCGAGCCCGGGATGTGCGCTGTGTGCCATTCCTGCTCGGTGCGAACGTCGAGGATCTGGATCGTCCCGCCTTCCCGGGTGTGCTCACGAAGCTGTTCGACGGTCTCGCGCTCGATGCTCTCGGTCGGGCGTTTCTCCTGACGCCAGCTCGTCATCCCGCCGTGCAGAAACCCGCCCAGCTTGCGGATGCCGACCGCGACCGCGAGCGCGCCGGCATGGCGGCCATCCTCGTCGTCGCGGCCGACAATGACGATCTCCTGGCCGCGGTCCGCCAGCCAGGCGAGCTTTGAGCCGAAACCGGCGCGCATCAGCGGGATGCAGACCGCTCCGGGAATGTGAGCGTCATCGAACTGGGTGTCGGTGCGCGCATCGACCAGGAACGCCCCGTCCGAGCGCCTCTGCTCGACCTGGCGCGGGGCCAGCCGCAGCAGCTCGACTCCTTCGGTCAGGAGCGGTCCTCGGTTGAGCTCCACGATCGCCTGGAAGTTCGGAGGCTGGGGGCCGAGCGTGTCCAGCATCTGCGTGACGAACTCGTCCTCGTCGACGATCGCCAAGAGCTCATTGTTGGCGCGCTCATAGCCGATCGTCGTCGAGATCTTCATGTCCATGCCCGGGCCGCCGCACATCGATCCGCCGAGATGGCCGGGCCACACCTCACAGTATTCGGGCAGGCTGAGCAGCTGGGTGTGCAGAGAACGGAAGATTCCGCGGGCGCCCTCGGACTTCTCGATCGCGAGATCGGGACGCGCGACATCGCCAACGAACAATGTGTCGCCGCTCAATACCGCCCAGGGCTGGTCGCTGCGGGCCGTGTCGATCAGCGCGAACGCCGTGTGCTCCGGGCGATGACCGGGTGTGTGCAGCGCCCGCACCGTGATCGCGCCGAGCTTCAGCTCCCACCCGTCCTCGAACGGCGCATGGTCATATTCGACCCGGGCCGCTCGATGCACGTGGATCGTCGCTCCGGTCGCCGCCGCCAGGCGGCCGTGTCCAGAGACGTGATCGGCGTGGTTGTGGGTCTCGAGCACGTGCTCGATGCTGACCCCCATGTAGCGAGCCAGATCGAGGTAGTCGTCGGTTTCGAACCGCGGGTCAACGACGGCCGCGATTCCGGCCTTCTCGTCGCCGATCAGATAGGAGGCGCAGCCGAGATCGTCATGGGTGATCTGGCGGAAGATCATTGGGTCTCCTTGACCGGGCGCCCGGCTATCGGCCGGCGGTCACGGCCTTCATCTGGTTGAGCGACTCGCGGATGAGCTCCCCGAAGTCGCGTTGGTTGGTTTCGTCGATCCAGCCTGCGAACGCGATCTTGAACACGGCGATCCCCGCCTCGGCGGTCAGACCCGCGGCCGGGTCGCTGACGCCGCGCCGGCGCAAGGTGTCGGCGAGTGCGGCGGACAAGGATGCGAGCTTGATCAGTTCGCGCTCCTGAAGCTCAGCGTTGGCCGCGATCACGAGCTGGCGCTGACGGGCGCTCCCGCGGCGCTCCTGCAGCAGGCCGGCGGCGGCCTCCAAGCCCGCGGCGACCGCGTCGATCGGAACCGCCGAAGCCGGCGCGTCGGCGACTGTGCTCACGAGGAGCGCCTGCAGCGTGCCCGCACCCGAGAACAGAACCTCCCGCTTGTCGGCGAAGTATCGGAAGAACGTTCGCTTCGTCAGCCCGGCGCGAGCGGCGATCTCCGCGACGGTGGTGTTCTCAAAACCGCGCTCGCCGTAGAGGGCGAGGGCTGCCTGTTCAAGCCGTGCACGGCTGCCGGGTTCCCAACGCACCATCCGTCGAGCGTAGTCGATGGCACCTGGTGACATCGTTGCTACGCTGATGGCACCAAGTGACATCCATCGCTTTCGTGCCCACCACATGCCGACCGCGATCCCACCCTCTGGAGGTAATCTCATGCGTGTTTTCGTCACCGGCGCGTCCGGCTGGATCGGTTCTGCCGTGGTTCGCGAACTGCTCGACGCCGGCCATCAGGTCGTCGGCCTGGCTCGCTCCGATGCTTCGGCCGAGGTGCTCGCCGCTGCCGGAGCCGAGGTCCATCGCGGCGCGCTTGACGATCTCGACGGGCTGGGCAGTGTCGCCGCGGCGTCAGACGGGGTGATCCACACCGCGTTCAAGCACGACATCGCGTTCTCCGGAGGCTTCGCGGAGGCTGCCTCAGCAGACCGCCGCGCGATCGAGACGATCGGCGCAGCCCTGGCCGGTTCTGGCCGGCCGCTGGTCATCGCCTCCGGGCTGGCGGGCGTGTCGCCCGGCGTGGTGGTCACCGAGGAGGACGCTGGTGATCCCAATGCGCCTGCGTCGCCTCGCCTTGCCTCTGAGGTGGCGATCCGCGCCATGGCGCAGCGGGGCGTGCGCTCATCAAGCCTGCGACTCGCTCCGACCGTCCACGGCGATGGAGATCACGGCTTCGTCGCGATGGTGATCGCGATCGCGCGCGAGAAGGGCGTGTCGGGCTACGTCGGCGATGGCACCAACCGCTGGCCCGCGGTGCACCGGTTCGATGCCGCGCGTCTGTTCGTGCTCGGGCTGGAGCGCGCCCCGGCGGGATCGACGCTGCACGCGGCCGCCGAGGAGGGCGTGCCGGTCCGCGCGATCGCCGAGGCGATCGGGTGTCACCTCAACCTCCCGGCGGTGTCGATCTCGCCCGAGCAGGCCGGCGAGCACTTCGGCTTCCTGGGCGGCTTCCTGGGGGCCGACATCCCCGCCTCGAGCGCGCTGACACGGGAGCGGCTGGGGTGGGAGCCCACCCAGCCCGGGCTGATCGAGGATCTCGACCAGGGCCACTACTTCGCCGTTCCCGCCTCACGTAGCAGTGCCGTAGGCGCCGCGCGGGTACACGCCGGTGGGGATCGGCCGGCAGGCGGAGGAGGCCATCGGCAGCGGTGACCGACAGCCACACGCGGGACGGTCCAGCGAGCGCGGTGAGGACGGAGTGCGGCAGCGTCCGCTCGCTGAGACACGATGGCGGGGTGATTCCGCCCGGCACCGTCCCGTCCGGCCGGCCGTATCCGCCGCCCGCGCACTCCGAGCCGCATTGGCCGGCGCAGGCATCGGTGCTGGTGGCGATCGGGCTGCAGCTGCTACTGCCCGAGCGGGTCACGGCCGGCCCGACGTGGCTGCTCCCGGTCGGCGAGGCGGTCCTGCTGATCGGTCTGACGCTCGCCTCGCCACGCCGGCTGGAGGGCGAGCATCAGGGGCGCCGGCGGCTGGCCCTGGCGCTGACCGCGCTGGTCAGCCTGGCGAACGTCACCTCGCTGGTGATGCTCACCCACCAGCTGCTTCACCACGGTGTGACCAACCACGGTGTGACCAACGGCCGGGAGCTGATCGTCGCCGGGGCCTTGATCTGGCTGACCAATGTGCTGCTCTTCGGGCTCTGGTACTGGGAGACCGACCGGGGTGGTCCGGGCACGCGGGCTGCCGGCCGCGACCACGCCCCGGACCTGCTCTTCCCGCAGATGAGCGATGACCGCATCGAGCCGCGTGAGTGGCGCCCGATGTTCATCGATTATCTGTACGTCTCGCTCACCAACGCGGCCGCGTTCAGCCCCACCGACACGATGCCGCTGACGCCGACCGCGAAGAGCATCATGGGGCTGCAGTCGATCGTCTCGCTGGTGACGATCGGGTTGGTCGTCTCGCGGGCGGTCAATATCCTCTAATGGGTCTCGCCGATCAGGCCACCAGCCGCGTCCGGCCTCGTCTCCCGGCCGCTCACGGGTAGCCGGGATAGGGGCTCGAGGTCGTGCTCGAGGGGCTGGTCGTGGTGTGGGTGGGCACGCTCCGTGACACCGACGTGGCGACGACGTGCCAGACCCCGTTGAAGCTCGCGATCCCCTCGCCGGTGCTACGGCGCGTCTTGCCGCCGTCCCCGACAAAGGTGTAGAGAAGTCGGCCGGCGAGCGTGAGCTGGCGCAGCCCGTTGCGTCGCAACTCGCCGAGCGTCCCGCGGACCCCAGCTGCCGAGCTCAGTGCGCTCGTCGCCTTGGTCGACGTCACCGGGATCCACACTGCGAAGCAGCCGTTGGCCTTCGTGCACTTCAGGTGGCGAGCGGTCTCTCCACTCAGGGTGTAGACCGTCAGGCCGCGGGACGTGGCGACGACGCTCTGCGCCTTGCCGGCGACAACCACGCTCTTGGCCAGGGTGAGGCTCGGGGCGGAGCGCGCCAGTGCCATTCCGGCAACGGCGATGACTGCGATCGCCGCGATCAGCACCGTGGCGATCCGGCGGTCACGGCGGTGTTCGGGGTGCGAGACGCGTGTGATGAGACGCTGCATTCGGCTTTCCGTTTCCTCGGGGGCGGTCACTGATGAAGACGCCAGGTAGCCCGAGACCTTCCCGGCGGTGGCGAGGTGATCCGGCCCCCGTCTCCGGGTAGGTTCTCGTGCACACGACAAAGTCAGGAGACAGCGACATGCCGCTGAGCATCGAACGCGTTGAGGATTGGCTGGGCCGGCCATTGGTGGGATCCGACGGCGAGAAGATCGGAAAGCTCGAGGACCTCGTCTTCTCCTCCGCGGGCACTCCGCTGTTCGCCGCGGTCTCGACGGGGCTGTTCGGCCGGCGAACGAGTCTGGTCCCCCTGCATGACGCGAGCCTGACCCCCGACCACGTCAGCGTTCCGTACACCAAGGACCAGATCAAGGGTGCCCCCCAGCTCGATGAGCCCAGTGAGATGAGCGGGGATCTCGAGGATGCGACGGCCGCGCACTACGACCTGCTCGCCCGGCAACGCACCGACGGCGAGGCCTACGTCAGTGCCGGCGAGCGCGCCCGCCAGGGCGAGGCCGCCCGGGAGGCCGAGGCGCAGGCCGGCGAGCTCGAGGAGCGGGCAGGCGCGCTGGGCCAGCAGGCGCACGACGCAGAACAACAGGCCCAGGATGCCCGGGCGCGAGCCGACTCGCTTGCCGGTGAGCATCAGGAAGCGCTCGCGCAGGCCCAGCGGGCGCGCCGAGCTCAGCAGGAGCTCGCCCCGTAGGCGTGCGACGCGGCGGCCTGACCTGAGACCATCTCGACCTGCGTGACATGACGTTGGACCGCATCGACGCGTTCGGCCGCACGGACTTTCGCGGTGCCACCCTGCTCGACTTCCCGGCCAGCTGACGGTCAGTGTTCGAGCTTGGCCATCTCGGCCGCCAGCCACCGGTCGTGCTCCTCCTCGGCGCGCTTGGCCTTGCGCGGATCCCAGAAGCCGGCCATCAGCAGGATCAGCGGGATGAATACGATCTCGCCTCCGACCCCGACGAAGAAGTAGGTGCGCCACTGCTTGGGTGAGGCGCTGGCCGCCTTCTGAACCGGCGGCCCGTGGACGCTCAGCGTCTTCAGTGCGGCGCCGAGCTGCGGGTTCGGGTTGGTCAGCGCGGCGAAGTTGGCCGCGCCGAGCTTGTGCGGGCCGGTCGTGCTCAAGAAGGCCAGGTCGCCGGCCGTCTGCGGTTTGATCAGCTGCGCGAACGCGGGGCCGCCGAGGGCAGCCTTGATCTGGCCCATCTGAGCGGGAGTCGGCTTGGCCCCGGACGCCTGCGCCTTGGCAAGCGCTGCGGCGACGCTGGGATGAGTCTTCAGCGCGGCCAGAAGCGCACTGTCGCGGGCCGCGATGGTCTGCAGTTGAGCGACCGTGGCTGGGTTGGCGGCCACCGCCGACGCTACCTTTCCGACCGTGGTCGCGCCCACCGGCGTCGGGTTGGCCAGGACCGCCTGCACGGCCGGACCCTGCTCGACGAGTGTCGTCGCGGTGGTGACGATCTTGGGCACGAAGAAGATGCTCACCGCGATGACGACCCGGATCATCAGACCCCAGACGGCCAGGCCGGTCGCCGTCAGCGCGGGGTTGCGGCGCTCGACGGTCTCGGTGAAGCTGGCCATCCAGGGGGCGAAGGCCAGGGCCAGCGACACCGCGATGCAGGAGAGCAGGATGACGAAGGTGGTGTAGGACGTCTCGGGATGCGTCGCTCGCGTGGCGAAGATGGTCGTGAAGATGATCGCCAGCACGGCGCCGAGGACCATGAAGGGCTTGCGCACCCGAAACCGATCGGAGATGGCCCCGACGATCAGCAGGCCGCCGGCATCAAACGCCCAGAAGTAGTTGCCCAGGGTGTTGGCCTTGGACTGGGTGTAGCCGAACACGGTCTCGAAGAAGACGGGGAAGAAGCCGACCGCCACGTAGTAGATGATCAGGAAGACGCTGATCGCGAAGGCCGAGCCGATGACGTCCACGTGCAGCATCTGCCGGAAGGGACGCCTCAGGCCGGCTTCGAGATCGATCCCCGCCGCGCGGGACTCGATCAGCGCCCGGTCCTTGCGCGAGACCATCAGCTGGTCTCGCAGGCGGGGTGAGAGCTCGCGCAGCCCCAGCAGCGCGACCACGAACACAACCAGCCCGATGATCCCGCTCGTCCGATACTGGTCCTGCCAGCTGGTCGTGGCGCCGCCGGAGACGAACGCGGAGACGACAAGTGAGCCCAACACAGGCCCGAGCGTCCAGAAGCCCATCGCCGAGGCGCGACCGAGCTGAGGCGAGAAGTCGCGCACCAGCGCGGGAGTCGCAACGAGGATGATGCCCTCGACGAACCCGATCACGACGAACACCACGCCGAAGGCCAGCTTGGTGTGGACGTTGGGCAGCGCGAACAGGCACAGTAGCCCGACCAGCGCCAGGCCGGCAGTGACGATGTTGGCCCGCCCATAGCGATCGGCCAGCCCGGCGACCACAGACGCCGTCGCCCCGAGCAGGTAGCCGATCACGTTGACGTTCACGTAATAGGTGAACGACATGTGCAACCCGCGCAGGATGTTGGTCGCCACGCCCCCGGCGAGTTACAGCTGGTAGTAG
>JALYTU010000776.1 GCA_030854125.1 Actinomycetota bacterium
CGGCCCGACGGGAGCGCGCTCCTTTGATCTCTCCGATGGCGGCCGGCAGACCGAGAGCTTTGCCCCCGGCAGCGGTCGGTTCACGCTCTCGGTGCACCCCGGTTCTGACTCCGCGCGCTGGACGGCATGGATCCAGGACTGGTACTAGCTCACCCCCGACATCGGCAGAACTCGAGTTTGACCCCATCGTGGTCGCCGCGCTGGAGCGCGTGCTCGGTCCGACCTGACGCCCCTTGACGCCCCTTGACGCCCACGCGGGGGCGCCAGACAATGAGGCCGACCATACGAGGGAGAGGCCCCATGAGTACCTATGACTACGTGATCGTCGGCGCGGGCTCGGCGGGCTGCGTGCTGGCCAACCGGCTGACCGAGCAGGAGGACGTGCGCGTCTGTCTGGTCGAGGCCGGGGCGCCCGACGCCGCGGACGAGATCCATCTGCCCGCCGGCTGCCTGGCCCTGGGTCAGAGCAAGTACGACTGGGCCTTTCTCAGCGATCCCGAGCCGGCCTTCGCCGGCCGCCAGCGCTACCTGCCCCGGGGCCGCACGCTGGGTGGCTCCTCCTCGACCAACGCGATGGTCTACATCCGCGGCCACCGTTCTGACTACGACGGCTGGGCGGCTGCCGGCCACGACGGCTGGTCCTGGGCCGATCTGCTGCCGTACTTCGTGCGCGCCGAGGACAACGAGCGCGGCGCGAGTGAGCTGCACGGCGCCGGCGGCCCGTTGAGCGTGATCGAGAACCGGTCGCGCTACCGGACCTGCGAGGCGTTCATCGAGGCCGCGTTGGCGGCCGGCCTGCCCGCCAACGATGACTTCAACGGCCCCGAGCAGGACGGAGTCGGCTGGTATCAGGTCACCCAGCGCGACGGGATGCGCTGCTCGGCCGCCGTCGCCTACCTTCACCCGGTGCTCGGGCGTCCGAACCTCGAGCTGGTCACCGGCGCCTACGTCAATCGGCTGCTGCTCGACGGTATGACCGCGACCGGCGTCGAGATCGATCACGGCGGCGAGATCTCCGAGCTGCACGCCGAGCGCGAGGTGATCCTCTGCGCCGGCGCCTATCAGAGCCCTCAGATCCTGCTGCTGTCTGGCGTCGGTCCGGCCGACGAGCTGGCTCTGGTCGGGATCCCGGCGATCCACGAGCTGCCGGTCGGCCGCGGGCTGCATGACCATCCCGCCACCTGGCTGACCTACACGACGTCCGAGGCGTCGCTGCTGACCGTCGAGAGCGAGGAGAACCTGGGACTGCTCACGACGCAGGGACGCGGGCCACTGACCTCCAACTTCGCCGAATCGGGGGGCTTCTTCCGCACCCAGGACGGCCTGCAGGCTCCCGACATCCAGATCCACACGATCCCGATCCTGTTCCCCGAGGCCGGGGCCGGGGAGATCCTCGTCGACGGCTGGGCGACCTCGGCGTGCCTGCTGAGGCCCGAGAGCGAGGGCTTTGTCAAGCTGCGCTCGCGGATCCCGAGCGCCAAGCCGCGGATCCTGCACAACTACCTCGTCGACCCCCGGGACATGCGGGCGATGGTGCAGGGGGTGCGTCGGCTGGCTGAGGTGTCGGCGCAGCCCGCCCTGCAAGCGGTCAGCACCGGCCGGTTCGCCGCCCCGCCGGCGGACGCCGACGATGCGGCGATCGTCGCCCACATCGAGCGCAACACGAGCACGCTCTATCACCCGGTCGGCACCTGCGCGATGGGGGCCGTGGTCGACGATCAGCTGCGCGTGCTGGGAATGGAGAACCTGCGGGTGATCGATGCGTCGGTGATGCCCACGCCGGTGAGCGGCAACACCAACGCCCCGACGATCGCGATCGCCGAGCGGGCCTCGGATCTGATCCGCGGACGGTCTCCGTTGGGGGCGCGGGCGGCTGCCGCGGGGCCGGTCGCGGTCTGACCAGGCCCGGAGGCCAGGCCGGGCGCCGTCAGACCGGCAGCTCGTCGAGCACGACGGTGCGCAGCCGCTCGCGTCCATCCCGGATGATCCGGGCCACGACCGAGCGGCCGATGCGCTCACCGACCATCAGCCGCTGCAGCGCCCCGGCGTCGCCGATCGGCTCACCATCGAGTTCGATGAGCACGTCCCCGGGACGCAGTCCGGCCGCCCGGGCCGGACTG
>JALYTU010000777.1 GCA_030854125.1 Actinomycetota bacterium
GCGGCGGCGCCGCCCAGCCGGCGGCGCGCAGGCCGGCGAGCGCGTCGGCGACGAGGTTGGGGCCCGGAACCCCCTCACACACGACCGCGTCGGCATCGGCCACCGACACGGTCAGGATGTCGGTGAGGCTCACCGATTCAAACAGCGTGACCAGCTCGTGACGGCCGTCGTCGCGGGTCCCGCCGAGCAGCAGGCAGAGGTTGATCTTGGCCGGCGCGGTGAGGGTCTGCGGGCTCACAGGCGTTGTCCGAGGGCGCGGAACTCCTCCGGCGTCAGACGCTCGGCGCGCGCGTCGGGTGGGTGGCCGATCTGTTCAAGCGCTGTGCGGGCGAGATCGCGCAGCTCGGTGCCGGAGGCGGTCCCGCCGCCGGACAGACGCAGCGGCCCGGCCAGGGCCAGTGAGCCGGGCAGGGTCTTGCGGCGGTGGGCGAAGGCGGCATGAACGAGCGCGCTGAGTGTGGCGTCAGGACCGGGGCCGCGCCGGGTCAGCCCGAGCAGGACCGAGTCGACGTTGGGCACGGGCCGGAACACGGTTCGTGGGATCGCGCGCAGCACCCGGACCTCGCAGGCGAGCTGAGCCAGCACCGAGGGCACCCCGTACGCGCCGCTGCCCGCGGCGGACGCGAACCGCTCCCCCACCTCGCGCTGGACCATCACCACCCAGCGCTGGATGCTGGGCAGCTCGGCGACCGTGCGCAGGATGATCGTCGCCGCGACCCCGTAGGGCAGGTTGGCGATCATCCGGTCTGGAGCCGGAGTCAGCCGGCCCAGGTCGAGCGCGAGCGCATCGATGAAATGCAGGCTCACGTTGTCAAATGGCGACAGCGTCGCGCGTAGGCGCTCCTCCAGGTCCGGGTCAACCTCGACGACGTGCAGGTGCGCGACCGCCGGAGCCAGCCGCTCGGAGAGAACACCGAGGCCGCCGCCGATCTCGAGCACGACGTCATCGGGTGCCGGCTCCGCGAACCGTTCGATCACCCCGAGGATGTTGGGGTCAGCGAGGAAGTTCTGTCCCAGCTCGCGCTGACGCGCGCTCGCGCGGCCTCGCACCCTCACCATCCGAAGACGGCGGCGGCGCTGGCCTCGATCGCACGGTCGAAATCGAGATAGGGCACTCGGCGCTCCAGTGCCATCGCCTGAGCGGTGTGCACCACGTAGGACGGTTGGTTGCGCTGACCCCGAACGGTCTGGGGGGCGAGATACGGGGCGTCGGTCTCGACGAGCATCCGCTCGGCCGGGACGCGCAGCGCTGCGAGGCGCAGGTCCTCGGCCTTGGGGTAGGTGCTGTTGCCCGCAAACGAGAACCACCAGTCGGGGTGGCTGAGGCACTGCTCCACGCGATCGGCCATCGAGAAGCAGTGCAGGATCACCCGGACACCATCCGCGTGGGCGTCGAGCAGCTCGAGCGTCTCATCGTCGGCGGCGCGAGTGTGGATGATCAGCGGCTTGGCAGTGCTGCGCGCGAGCTCGATCTGGGCCCGAAAGGCGCGGCGCTGGTCCTCGGCGGGCGCGCCGTCACGGTAGTAGTCAAGGCCGGTCTCCCCGATCGCCACACAGCACTCGTGGGCGGCGAGCTCCTGCAGGTCGGCGAGATCCGCGTCGCCGAAGCCGGTGGTGCTGTTGGGGTGGCGGCCGATCGCGGCGGACACGCCGGGGAACTGCTCGGCAGCGGCGAGCGCCATGCGGCAGCTCTCGGCGTCGGTGCCGACGGTCACCATCCGGCTCACTCCCACTTCCCGGGCGGCGTTAACCAGCCCGGCCGGGCTGCCCTCGCACAAGTGCAGGTGGGTGTGGCTGTCGACCATCAGGGGGTCAGCGCTTGGGGAACAGGGGCAACAGCTCGCCGACAGTTCGCCCCCCGCCGGTCGCGCTGAACGCGGCGCCGGCGTAGTGCAGCTCGGGTGCGGCGAGCGCATCGAGCAGCGTGCCGGTGCTCTCGGGCATGTACGGATGCAGCAGCACGCTCAGCACCCGCACGGCCTCGGCTAGCGAGGCGAGCGTCGCGTCGAGCGCACCGGCCTGCTCAGGGTCCTTGGCCAGCTGCCACGGCGCGCACTCCTCGACATAGCGGTTGCAGCGCCGCACCCGGACCCAGATCTCCTCCAGTGCGGTGGTGATG
>JALYTU010000144.1 GCA_030854125.1 Actinomycetota bacterium
CCGGGGCCCGGGGTGGCCGGGGACGGCCGGCAGCCGGCGCCAGCCGACGACCACCGCGGCCACGCCGATCGGAACGTTGACCAGGAATACCCACCGCCAGCTGGCCGCCACCAGCCCGCCGCCGACCACCGGCCCCAGAGCTGCCTGAGGTCAGGGGTCGGTGAGGATGGCCGCGGCGATCGCGATCACGATCAGCAGCAGGCTGAACGCCATTACGCCGCGCTGGCCGCGCATGTTGTAGGGGAACTCCGGCTGGGTCAGGCCCAGGCCCGCGAGCGCCACGGCCCACAGGGCGACCACGCCGCCCGCGATGTAGAACGGGACCTTGGAGGGCTCGGCGACGGCGAACAGGGCGGCCAGCACGGGCGCGAGCCTATCTGATCGGGCCGTCGTCGGGAGCGTTGGTCGCGCGGTAGCGGCTGGCGGTGGCCGCCCGCTGGCCCTGGTAGTGACTACCGAGATCGGGGCTGCCGTACGGGCGCCGCGCCGGCCGGTCCAGAGTCATGAACGACAGCTGGGCGATCTCCAGGCCCGGATAGAGCTTGATCGGGATCCGGGTCAGGTTGTTGAGCTCCAGGGTCAGCGTCCCCTTCCACCCCGGATCGCAGAACCCGGCGGTGGCGTGGACGATCAGCCCGAGACGGCCCAGCGACGACTTGCCCTCGATCCGCGCGACGATGTCGTCCGGCAGCTCGACCCACTCCAGCGTCCGGCCCAGGCAGAATTCCCCGGGATGGATCACGAACGATTCGCCCTCGGGGACGATCACCTCCTCGGTGAGGTTCTCAGGCGGATCGCGCAAATCGATCGCCGGCACGCGGTGGTTGTGAAAGACCCGAAACGAGTCCCCGAGCCGCAGGTCGACGCTGGCGGGCTGCACGAGCCCCGGGTCCCACGGATCGATGCGGATCCGGCCTTCGCCGACAAGTGTGACGATCGTCGCGTCAGATAGAACCGAGGCAGGGGCGTCACGCATCAGCGGTAAGTCTGCCAGCGCGGCCGGTCACCCGCGGCGCGGCGATTTGCGCGCGCAGGGTCTCGCGCTCAGTGCCCGAGGGTTCGGGCGCGGGCCCTGACGGTGCGCACTCGCGCCGGTGGACCCGGTACGGGATCGCCGTGTGGGCCCCGGCGGGGCCGGCGCGGGAAGGGCTGGCGCGGGTGCGGCGGACGGTGCTTGATGCCACCGTCCTCGTCGCTGGTCTCAGGTGGCTCGGGCTCGGCCTTGATCGCCCACCACACGATGTAGATGAGCGCCGCGAGCGGCAGCTTGAGCGCCAGCATCAGCCAGAGAAATCCCCACGTCACGTGGCAAAGATCCTACCCGGAACGTCTGGCCTTGTCACACCCGATCACGAGCGCGGCGCTGGCGCGAAAGGCTCACGTCCTATACCTTCGGCTCGTGCGGCGATCCGCAAGGCCCCGGCGATGAACCTGGACGAGCTCCGGACGCAGGTCGACGCAGGTGAGATCGACACCGTGGTGCTCGGCCTGACCGATATGCAGGGCCGCCTGCAGGGCAAGCGACTGACCGCCCGGCACTTCGTCGACGAGGTCGTCGAGCACGGTGCCGAGGGGTGCAACTACCTGCTCGCCGTCGATGTCGAGATGAACACCGTCGCGGGCTACGCGATGTCCTCGTGGGAGCGTGGCTACGGGGACTTCTCGCTGCGCCCCGATCTGGCTACGCTGCGACTCCTGCCCTGGCTGCCGGGAACCGTCCTGGTGCTCTGCGATCTGGAGTGGGAGGACGGCGCCCCCGTCGTCGCCTCGCCGCGGCAGATCCTGTGCCGCCAGCTCGATCGTCTCGCACAGCATGGCTGGTCGACCAACGCCGCCACTGAGCTCGAGTTCCTCGTCTTCCGCGAGAGTTATGAGTCGGCCTGGCACAAGGGCTATCGAGATCTCGAGCCGGCCAACCTCTACAACATCGATTACTCGCTGCTGGGCACCGCACGGATCGAGCCCCTGATCCGGCGCATCCGTACCGACATGGAGCAGGCCGGGATGGCAGTGGAGAACTCCAAGGGCGAGTGCAACCTCGGCCAGCACGAGATCAACTTCCGTTACGCCGATGCCCTGCGCAGCGCCGACGACCACGTGATCTACAAGAACGGAGCCAAGGAGATCGCCGCCCAGGAGGGCATGGCGATCAGCTTCATGGCCAAGTTCGACCAGCGCGAGGGCAGTTCGTGTCACATCCACTTCTCCCTCAATGAGGACACGGACCCGCCCACCCCACTGTTTGCCCATGACCGCGGGCTGTTTGAGTCCTTCCTCGCCGGCCAGCTGGCGTGCCTGCGCGAGCTGACGCTGTTCTCGGCCCCGAACATCAACTCCTACAAGCGCTACGTGGCCGGCTCCTTCGCCCCGACCGCCGTCGCCTGGGCCACCGACAACCGGACCTGCGCGCTGCGGGTCATTGGCCACGGTGCGGGACTGCGGTTCGAGAACCGCGCCGGCGGCTCGGATCTCAACCCCTACCTCGCGTTGAGCGCGATGATCGCCGCGGGCCTGCATGGGGTGCAGGCGGAGCTCAAGCTCGAGCCCGCCTACAGCGGCAACGCGTACCTGGCCGACGACAAGCCGCGCCTGCCGAGCACGCTGCGCGAGGCACGCGAGCTGTTCGCGGCCAGTCCGGTCGCGCGCGCGGCGTTCGGCGAGGAGGTGGTGGCCCACTACGTCAACGCCGCCGACGTCGAACTGGCCGCGTTTGAATCGGCGGTGACCGACTGGGAGCGGGTGCGCGGATTCGAACGGCTGTGACCCCGACCACCAGCCGGGAGGTCCGTGCGCGCCTGGAGGCGGCCAGCTCGCTGGACACGATCTTCGCCCCAGTGCATTCGCAGACCGCGTTCGAGGAGGCGGTGGACCGGCTCGGCACGGCGATCAAGCTCGGACTGCTGCCGCCGGGCACCCGCCTGCCGGCCGAGCGCGAGCTGTGCAGCCGGTTGGGCATCGCGCGCTCGACGTTGCGCCAGGCGCTCGTCGCACTCGGGCAGAGCGGCCATCTGCGCGCCACCCGGGGCCGCGGGGGCGGGACCTTCGTTGCCGACCCGCAGCCCCCGACGCAGCCACCGTCGGCGGACCTGATCGCCGCGTGGCGTCAGCTGTGCGACGAGCGGATGGCGATCGAGGTCGGGATCGCGGTGCTCGCCGCCGAGCGCGCCGACACCGAACGGCTCGACGCGCTGGACGCGCTGGCGGGGGCGATCGATGGGATGCTGGAGGACTTCACCGCCTACCGCCAGGCCGATATCCGCCTGCACGTCGGGCTCGCCGAGGCCACGGGCAGCGCCCGGTTGGTCACCGCCACGACCGAGACCCAGGGGGCGATGACCGGGCTCATCTCGCTGATCGCGCACCCCCCCGAGGTCCTGCACTCCTCCAACCTGAGCCATCGCCGGTTGCTCGCGGCAGTACGGGCGCGCGACGTGGGCGCCGCGGCCCGTGAGATGGCAGAGCACGTGCGCGGGACCGAGCATGTGCTCGCCGGTCTGCTGCCGCGGCCTGAGGCACACTGATGGCCGGCAGGTGAATTGGCCGCGCAGCCCTTGACTTGACCCACCGCGCGTCGTAGGTTGCCGCGATTGAAGGACGGGCGCACAGACCTTTACGCAAGGGGACCGCATGAGCACTGCCACTGAGTCACTGTCGTCCGACGAGCAACGGCTTGCCGAGCTCGGCTACAAGCAGGAGCTCAAGCGAGGCTGGAGCAGCTTCTCCAACTTCGCCATCTCCTTCTCGATCATCTCCGTGCTGGCGGGCTGCTTCACCAGCTTCGGGCAGGCGTTCAACAACGGCGGGCCGGTGGCGATCTCGATCGGCTGGCCGGTGATCAGCCTGCTGATCCTGTGCGTGGCGGTCTCGATGTCGGAGCTGGCCTCGGCGTTCCCGACCGCGGGCGGGATCTACTTCTGGGCCTCGCGACTGGGCGGCGCGGGCTGGGGCTGGTTCACCGGCTGGTTCAACCTCGTCGGGCTGATCGCGGTCGTCGCCTCCGTGGACTACGCGGCCGCCAGCTTCCTGCAGTTCCTGCTCGGCCTCTACAACGTCGACTTCGTCTTCAACTTCGCCTCGGCCAACGTGCACTACGACGCGCACGTCGTGTTCGCCCTGTTCGCGATCATCCTGCTCCTCCACGGGCTGATCAACGTCTTCTCCGGCCACCTCGTGTCGCTGTTCAGCGGCCTCTCGGTGTGGTGGCACGTGATCGGCGTCGGGGTGATCGTCGTCCTGCTGATCTTCGTCCCCAGCCACCACTCGAGCATCTCCTACGTGTTCACCCACCGCAGCTTCGGCGCCTTCGGACACGGGATGTACTGGTTCTACGTGCTGCCGCTCGGCTTCCTGCTCACCATGTACACGATCACCGGCTATGACGCCTCGGCCCACGTCTCGGAGGAGACGCACAGCGCGGGCGAGTCGGCGCCCAAGGGCGTCTGGCGGTCGGTCTTCTATTCGGCGATCATCGGCTGGATCGTCCTGCTCGCGCTGACCTTCGCCGTCCAGCAGAAGGACATCTCGAAGATCAGCGTCGCCGGCTTCCCGGCCCTGGCGATCATCACCTCGGCGCTGGGGTCGGCGGCGGCCAAGGCGGTCATCATGATTTCGACGATCGGCCAGCTGTTCTGCGGGATGGCCTGCGTGACCAGCGCCTCGCGGATGACCTTCGCGTTCTCGCGCGACGGGGCGATCCCCGGCCACAAGCTGTGGCGGCGGCTGGGGAGCAACGGCACCCCGACCTATGCGGTGCTGTTCGTCTGCCTGTTCGCGCTGATCGTGACCATTCCGGCCTACTTCCCCAACGCGGCCGGCTTCCCGGTGGCCTTCTTCGCGGTCACCTCGATCGCGGTCATCGGGCTGTACATCGCCTACACGATCCCCGTCTTCCTGCGCTGGCGCGCGGGGGACCGGTTCGAGCCCGGGCCGTGGACACTCGGGCGCCACTACCGCTGGCTGAACCCGATCGCGTTCGTCTGGGTGGGGCTGTGCGTGATCATCTTCTGCCTGCCCACCTCGCCGGCCGGGGTCTACTTCAAGTCCGGCTTCAGCTGGGGATCGGTCAATTACGCACCGATCGTGACGATCGCGGTGATGCTGACCGTGACGATCTGGTACCTGGTCTCGGCCCGGCGGACGTTCACCGGCCCGGTGCGCACAATCGAGTTCGCAGACGACGGCGTGACCGTCGCCGGCACCGCGCCCGCCGCACCCTCAGATCTGTAATGCCGTGAGCGACACGCTGACCGTGATCGAGCCCGCCACGGAGGCGGTGCTCGAGAAGATCCCGCGCGCGGGGGTCGAGGAGGTCGACCGCGCAGTAGCCCGTGCGCGCGCGGCCTATCCGGGCTGGCGGGCGCTGGCGCCCGCTGACCGGGCGCGGCTGCTGCGGCGCCTGGCGACGACGATCGAGGAGCACGGCGAGGAGCTGGCCCGTCTGGAGGCCCGCAACGCCGGCAAACCGATCGCCGACGCCCGGGGCGAGATGGGCATGGTCGCCGACACGATCGGCTACTACGCCGGCATGCCCGAGCGGCTGCTCGGGGACACGATCCCAGCCCGCGGCGGGCAGGC
The DNA here is from genome assembly GCA_030854125.1 of Actinomycetota bacterium. Classification (GTDB taxonomy): domain Bacteria; phylum Actinomycetota; class Thermoleophilia; order Solirubrobacterales; family Solirubrobacteraceae; genus Palsa-465. The sequence goes on from JALYTU010000144.1 coordinate 5,575, forward strand.
GTTCACGGTGCGCGAACCGCTCGGCGTGGTCGGGCTGATTGTGCCCTGGAACTTCCCGCTGGTGATCGCCGGGTGGAAGCTCGGGCCAGCGCTGGCGGCTGGCAACACGGTCGTGCTTAAGCCCGCCGAACTGACCCCGCTGACCGCCCTGCGCTTCGAACAGCTGGCGCTGGAGGCCGGGCTGCCCGAGGGCGTGGTCAACGTCGTCGTCGGACCGGGCTCGACCTGCGGCGCGCGACTGGTCGCCCATCCGGACGTGGCCAAGATCGCCTTCACCGGTTCGACCGAGGTGGGGCGGTCAATCGCCGCCGGCGCCGCGGAGACGATCAAGCGCGTCACGCTCGAGCTCGGCGGCAAGTCCCCCAACCTCGTGTTCGCCGACGCCGACCTCGAGGCGGCCGCCGCCTCGGCCCCCGGCGCGGTGTTCGGCAACGCCGGCCAGGATTGCTGCGCGCGCTCGCGGATCCTCGTCCAGGCCAGCGTGCTCGACGACTTCCTGGCCCTGCTGGAGCGCAGCGTCACCGCGATCCGAGTCGGCGATCCGCTGGATGAGGGCACCGAGATGGGACCGCTGATCTCAGCCGGGCAGCGGGCGACGGTAGCGTCGTTCGTCGGAGGCGACGCCCCGGTGGTCGTGCGGGGCAGCGTGCCCGACGGCCCCGGCTACTGGTACCCCCCGACCGTGCTGTGCCCGGTCGACCCCGGCGACCGGGTGGCTCGGGAGGAGATCTTCGGGCCGGTCGCCGTGGTGATCCCATTCCGCGATGAGGAGGAGGCGATCCGCTTGGCCAATGACACGATCTACGGGCTCTCGGGCTCGATCTGGACCCGCGACGGCGCCCGCGGGCTGCGCGTCTCGCGCGCGCTGGAGGTCGGCGTGCTGTCGGTCAACTCCAACACGTCGGTGCGGGTCTCAACCCCGTTCGGCGGCTTCAAGCAGTCAGGCTACGGCCGCGAGCTCGGCCCCCACGCGACTGATGCCTACACCGAGGTCAAGTCGATCTTCTTTGCCACAACAGCCGGATGACTCACGCCGCCGACATTCAAGCGAGTCCGGAAGACGAGCGGAGGCGATCAGCGTGAGGCTCGAGGGGAAGGTCTGCGTGATAACCGGCGCCGCCGGCGGGATCGGCACGGCAACCGCGACGCGGTTTGCGCGTGAGGGTGCGCGGGTGGTCGGAGTCGACGTGCTCGACCACGCCGTCGGGGAGCGGTCGCTGACCGCGGACCTCACCGACGAGGCGGCGGTCGCGGCCCTGTACGAGCAGATCGCCGACGAGATGGGCGGGATCGACGTCCTG
>JALYTU010000778.1 GCA_030854125.1 Actinomycetota bacterium
GCGTCCGCCCAGCCGGCACGCCGAGCGCGTGGCTACCCGTCGCCGCCTGGCTGCTGAAGCTACTCACCGCCACCCTCAACGAGATCGATCGCCTCGCACCGATCGATACTTCGACGGGCTCCTAGGCCACTCACGCGCCTTGCGTTGTGGGCACGAAACGCTGGTTGGGATTGTTGTCACGCCGCTGGGAGCGGCATGTCGCCGCCGGCCCGTTCGTGGGGCGGTGCGGGGATGGGCGGTTGCCGCGCAGCCCGGAGACGAACGCCGCCAGCACCGACAGGCCGGCGCCGACGAGAAACACGATGACCAGGCCGTGCCGGCGAGCCGGACGGACGATGCTCACAGGTGCTCGGCGAGCCGCTCGAGCAGCGACGCCGCGTCAGCCAGGACGATCAGCTCGGCGGCGCTGAACTCGTTGGCCAGGGTGTGGGCCAGCGCCTCGACCTTCGCGCTGCGCCGGCTGCTGACCAGGCGACGGCCGGCACCGGTGACCGACAAGTTGACCCGGCGGCCGTCGCGCGGGTCCGGCGCGATCAGGTTGGCGACAAGTGCTTCGCGTGGAGCACGCCCATGAGGGCGGCCCGCCGCCCCAGTCGGGCGACCGGCGGCGATAGAGTCGACGGCCGTGGACGACGAGCAGATCCTCGTGCAGGTCACCGACCGGGTGATGGAGATCACCCTCAACCGGCCCGACCGGCTCAACGCCTGGACACCCCGGATGGGACACGAGCTGATCGCGGCGCTCGACGCGGCTGACGCGGACGACGGGGTGCGCGCGGTGATCGTCACCGGCGCCGGCCGCGGGTTCTGCGCCGGGGCCGACCTGGCCGGCGGTGGCGACACGTTTGACTCCAGCCGGCGTACCGGCGCGGACGGCGATCGCGTGCCACGCGACGGCGGCGGGGAGCTGACGCTGCGAGTCTTCGAGTGCACCAAGCCGGTGATCGCTGCGGTCAACGGCCCGGCGGTTGGCGTCGGAGCGACGATGACGCTGCCGATGGACATCCGCCTTGCCGCCCCCGAGGCGCGCTTTGGCTTCGTGTTCGCCCGCCGCGGGATCGTGCCCGAGGCGGCGTCGAGCTGGTTCCTGCCCCGCGTGGTCGGAATCAGCCGGGCGATGGAGTGGGTGGCAACCGGGCGCGTGTTCGGTGCCGAGGAGGCCCTCGCGGCCGGGCTGGTGCGCAGTGTGCATCCCGCCGGTGAGCTGCTGGAGACCGCGCGGGCGCTCGCGCGGGAGATCGCCGATCACACCGCGCCGGTCTCGGTCGCGATCGCACGTCGCCTGATGTGGCAGATGCTCGGTGCCGAGCACCCGATGCTCGCCCATCGCGCCGACTCGCGGGCGATGTTCTCGCGAGGCCGGTCAGCGGATGCCCGCGAGGGCGTGACCGCGTTTCTGCAGAAGCGTCCGGCGGAGTTCCCAGATCGAATCACCGACGGGCTGCCCGAGCTGCGGCCCGGCTGGCTCCCGCCTGAGTTCACGTGAGCGCTCACGCCGCGCCACGACCCTGTCCCCGCCCTCCCGACGAATCGAGACACGATGCCTCTGACCGGTGAATACGCTCCCAACAGCCAGCAGTGGGTCCGCGACCAGGTAGCCGAGTACGAGGGGTCCGGAGGGACCCAGGGCACGACCCTGCGCGGCGTGCCGGTGATCGTGGTCACGTCGATGGGCGCCCGCAGCGGCAAACTGCGCAAGGCCCCGGTAATGCGAGTGGAATACGAGGGCGCCTACGCGGCGGTCGCGTCCAAGGGCGGCGCCCCCGAGCATCCCGCCTGGTATCACAACATGACCGAGCAGCCACTCGTCGAGGTGCAGGACGGGACGATCAAGGGCGACTTCCGCGCCCGCGAGGTCAGCGGTGCCGAGCGGGAGCAGTGGTGGGAGCGCGCGGTCGCGGTGTGGCCCGACTACGCCCAGTATCAGACCAAGACCGACCGGCAGATCCCGGTCGTCGTGCTCGAGCCCGAAACGTCCGCGTAGGCCGTCGGGCCTGGGCCGTGACCGGCGCCGGGGGGACGGCTCGGCATGATGCAGCGATGGAGAGTGCTCGCCTGTCGGTTCGCGTCCATCCGCGAGCACGGCGCAATCAGCTCACGGAGGTTCGCGACAGCGT
>JALYTU010000779.1 GCA_030854125.1 Actinomycetota bacterium
GAGCAACACCGTGGCGAGCAGGAACGTGGCCGCGTCGGCGACCACGATCATGCGGAGATCACCGGCGGCCAGCAGGAGGCCGCCCAGGGGTCCGCCGGCCAGGCGCCCGGCGGCAGCGCCGAGACCCACCAGCGCGTTGGCCGAAACCAGGTGCTCGACGCCGACCAGGCTCGGTAGGAGTGCGTTCTTGGCGGGATCGAACAGCGCGTTTGCGGACGCCTGCACGACGATCACCGCGTACACGAGGCCGAGCCCGGAATGGCCGTGGACGAGCAGCAGCGGCGCGAGCGCGAGCGCCTGCAGGAGCGTGAGCCCGAGCATCAGGGATCGCCGGTCCACACGATCGGCCAGGCGCCCGGCCAGCGGCGCGAGCAGGACACCGGGAGCCAGTTCGGCCAGGAACGCCGCGGATGTTCCCAACGTCGAGCCGGTCTGCGTGTAGATGACGAGCGGCAGGGCGATCAGGAGCATCCAGTCGCCGGCGTCCGAGATCAGCCCGGCCAACCACAGAGCGCGGAAATCGGGCTGCCTCAGGGGGCCGGGCGACGCCACCGGGGCTCCTGATGGGGGAACGCGCTCAGCCCGAGCGTGACGAGCTCGGCGCCGGCGGGCGGATCCTCGCGCAGGACGGCGATCAGGGGCCGGATCAGCGCATCGAGTTGCGTGGCGAGACGCTCTAGCTCGCGCGGGGTGATGCGCAGCGTGTAGCCGGAATAGACATCAGCCTCCCGCCAGCTCGAGCTCACTTTGTCACGATGCTCGAGGTAGTCGCGCAGGCGGCGTTGGTCAGACGCGACCGAGGCCGCCATCACGGCCGCGGCCCCCCGACCGCCGGGCGTGTCCGGGTCGGGATCGGGCTCGATGGCAAAGCCCGTGATCGTCGCCCGCCAGGGCCGGGTGCGCCCGTCGCTGCTCGCCACCGGCTCCACGAGGCCGTGCCGGGCCAGCATCCGCACGTGATAGCTGCAGTTGGACGGCGTGTCGCCGACCGCCCGCGCGCACTGCGATGCCGTGGCCGGGCCGTCTGCGATCAGATACGTGAGGACGTCGAGCCGGACCGGATGGGCCAGGGTCTCCAGGACGTCGGGATCGGTGAGCAGCGGGCGGGTTTCGGGCATGTCGGCGAGACCTGAAAGGTGCTTTCAGGTTATCACTGCGCATGCCGATCTGCAAGGCTCTTTCAGATCGTCCCCGGGCGGTCGGCCGGGGGTCCGTCACCCCTGGCGGGGTCAGACCCGGTAGCGCGCCAGCGCCTCCTCGCGTGCCCGGCGATGGTCGACGACCGGCTCCGGGTAGTCGCTGCCGATCCGGCAGCCGGCCTGCTCCTGGACCTCCTCGGGCATCGTCCATGGCTCGGCCAGGAAGTCATCGGGCACGTCGGCCAACTCCGGGACATAGCGCCGGACGTAGGCGCCGTCGGGATCGAAACGCCGCTGCTGGAGGGTCGGGTTGAAGATCCGTTGAAACGCGGGGGCGGGATCGACCCCGACTGACGCGATCCACTGCCAGTTGCCGTTGTTGGAGGCCTGATCACCGTCGAGCAGGTGGCGCATGAACCAGCGCTCGCCCCAGCGCCAGTCAATGCCGAGGTCCTTGGTCAGAAACGACCCGACGATCAGCCGGGCACGGTTGTGCATCCAGCCTTCACGGCTCAGCTGACGCATGCCGGCATCGACGCTCGGAAATCCCGTCCGGCCCTCGCACCAGGCCTGAAAGCGTTTCTCGGCGTGGCTCCAGCGAATCGTCCCGCGGTAGCGTTGCTGAAACTCGGAGTGAGCGTTGGCGGGGAAGTGCCCGAGCACGTGGGCGTAGAAGTCACGCCAGCAGAGCTGACGGTGAAAGGCGGCTGCGCCGGCGCCGCTGGGCAGGCGCTGCTCGATCTCACGTGGGGACAGGCAGCCGAAGTGCAGGTACGGAGACAGGCGCGAGACGCTCTCGCCGGTGAGCGTGTTGCGTCCCTTTGAATAGTCGCTGATCGGGCCGCCGAGGAAGCGCTCCAAGGCGGCGCGGCCCGCGGACTCGCCACCGGGCGCGGGATCGTCGGCCTCCTGCTGCAGGCCGAGAGCCGCCAGCGTGGGCAGTCGTCCCCGGGTGACACGGCCGCGCGGGGCCGGGAC
>JALYTU010000145.1 GCA_030854125.1 Actinomycetota bacterium
GCCGAAGGCCGGGGCGCCGTGGATCCTGCCGCCCTGGCCGGGCAGGTCAGCCGCTACCGGTCCGCCGCCCTGACCGGGAAGACCCGGACCGCCGGGCGGTCCGGGAAGCTGATGCAAAAGCACAATGCGCTGGCCCGCCGCCTGATCGACCGCCAGGACGACTACCTGCGCTTCACCACAGACTGGCGGGTGCCGCCGGACAACAACGGCTCCGAGCGCGACATCCAGATGATCAAGGTGAAACAGAAGGTATCCGGATGCCTGCGGACCCTGACCGGGACCCGCCAGTTCTGCGCGATCCGCAGCTACCTGTCCACAGCGGCCAAGCACGGCACCTGCTTCTTCGACGCCCTCGTCATGCTCACCGAAGGCACGCCCTGGATGCCCCCGCCGGCCTGATCACGCCCAGCCAAACTCCCGCACCTGACCAGTTACTGGGGGACACGCCTGGAACGCGCCCGTAATGCGTAGGCCAGGTGCTCACTGGCACGGTGCCGCCGCACGACCGTCCGTTTTTCAGGCCGGACATATCCCCAGTTGGCACAGATCGTGCGAGCGTCCTGCACTGTCACTGGCCGTTGGTGCTTGCCGGTGGTTGCTGCTGTTGCTGTCACCGTTGCTGTCAGGCGGCAGTGGCTCTTACTCATGCGGAGGGTAGCTATCGTGCAGGTGCTGCCGGGGGACGCGAGTACGTGCACCGTCATACGTTTGGGGTGGATGGTCACCTCGAGCAGAGCATCGAAATTCAGGCGATCAAGACATAGGCGAATACGAGGTTGGATCGAGAAGGACTGACTCGAGGGAGTTGAGGAGTGGGCCATCCGCCTCGCTTTCCGCCCGGGCCTTGAGCCAGTCGGGGTCAGCGCGGAATGCCTCCCGGGACTGCTCTCGCGCTTCGCTGTCCTGGAACGCGAGGAGGTACACGAGGTCATTGCCTGGCTGCCCGTTCGCGTCGCGGGCAACCCAGAATCCCACGACGGTCAGGCCGTGCTTAGCAAAGAGGCTCAGCGTGTGGTTGGCGAACCGTGCTTGGAGAGCATCCAACTTCCCAGGCGCGGCGTGGTAGGTGCGAAGCTCGAACAGTCGATTGGCGGCCACGCTTCATCCTGTAGCCAAAACCGGGCGCTGACAAGTTCGGGCGCGGGCTGCACGGCGGCACTGGTGCGCAAGGTGGGGTTGTCTCGCTTTCGCGGACATCCGCCATCAGGGGTTCATCCCCGGGGAGAGCGCATAATCAGCCTGGAAGGTGTATGGGACACAGCCGTCAGGGTCGCTGGCCTGGAGACTTCCATGCTTCTGGATAGCCGTGTTTGACCGCTGCTGACGATGGCCAATAGCCCGTTATTGGCCCGGCGACGGCGACATTAGGCGAGTGATCTCTTCCGTGTCAGTTCCAGGCAGCCACCTGGTGCGGAGCCGCCACCTTGCTATGCGCGGCTGCCGCGGTTAGCTGGGGCGAGTCGTTGTGTGGTGTCGTTGCTGTCACTTCTGCTGTCAGCGATTGCCCGGTCGTCGCTGGGTTATGAGCAGTGCGACGCATGTCTCCGGCATCTCGGGCGGTCTCTAGTCGCCGCGTTGGCCTCGGGAATCGGTCCGGTACCTCCGGCCAGGGTCGCCGAGTCTCCGCTGTCTCGCTCTATCCCGTCACGTCCGGTTTACAAACCGGTTTACAGAGGGCGCCACTGAGGGTAACGCCGGAGAGCGGACAACCGTCTTCTTTCAGGCGTGGAATATCCCGAGTCGGGACGAGACGTGCGAGCGTGCTGCGCTTACCCGCGCTGTCCGCCCTAGGGGTTCTCGGAGTGCAGGTTCTTCCAGTAGACGACTTTGTCGTAGCCGGGTTCATAGAAGTCCCGGATGCGGGCCTCTTCGTGGTAGCTGAGTCCGGTGTAGAACGCTCGTTCGCCCGAGAAATCAGGCCCTCCCGATGTCTCTATCAACCGCACATGGGCGTCGGCCTGCCGCAGGTCCTGCTCGACGTGGCGCACGAGCGCGGCTCCGCGTCCTTGTCCCTGGTGGTCGGGGTGCACGGCGAGCAGGTAGAGGTTCCAGGTACCGTCGGTCATCCGCTGCGGAGCGTAGTAAGCCGTCGCCGCGATGCCGGTTCCGGTGTCGGTGATTACCCAGCGGTCGGTTACCGTGGCGCGGGTCAGGAACGCGTCCAGTGTCGCTTCGACTTCGGTGAGTCCGTCCGGTGGGAACAGGCCAGAAGCCCGAACGACGTCGATGATCGAGGCGCGGTCCTGCGGTCGTGCCGCGCGGATAGTGCCAGACATCGGAGCGGAGACCACCAGGTCAGCATGCTACGCCAGTCGAACGGTAACCATCAGATCGTAGAGCTGCCGCGCGGGTGCGTCTGGCTTGCCTCCTGGCATTCTGCAAGGAGTAGAAGAGAACCGGCGGCTCTGAGCCGCCCGCTGAGCCCCTGCACCGCCACCTGGCTCGGGAGCCGGGTCGCTGGCAATGTGTTGGCTAGCTCGCTAACGGCAGAGAGGGCGTGTAGGGCGTTCCTGCTTAGCAAACATGGCGGTGGCTCCTTCCGGTTACCTGGCGAGGCGTAAAGGTGCCTCATCCGATAGCTGCCGGAAACCGCCTGGAAGGGCGGGACTGTCAAGGGTGGCGCTTGCGCCATCGCGTTAGCGACAGCGAAGCTGCTCTTTACTGGCCTGTCCTGGAGGGCTACACAATTGGAAGCGGATGAGGCACTCCCCCACCGACCTGCACTGGGTTTCCCAACTAGGGCTTGTGCCCGACGACGAGATAATGCTACGTTGCGCAGGGCTTTGGGGGGGCTTCGGGCTGACACAACAGACGAAGGGAGCAAGTATGAAATCTCGTATCCTGTTTGGCGCGGCCATGATGGTGGCGGTGTCTACCGGATTGGTGGGTACCGCAGGTATCGCTAGCGCACACACCTTGAGCACGTGGCCGAGGGCGTACACGTGCACCGGTGGTGATCTCGCCTCGGGGAGCTTCACCAGCATCCCCTCGGGGAACTACCGCAGCATCACGGTCACGGGCGCGTGCAACATACAGCCCGATGCCGTGATCAACGTCGCCGGCAACATCAACGTCGCCCCCGGTGCCGCGCTCGACGCGCAAAGCGCGCCGTCGACGATCACCGTCAGACACGACGTCACCGCCGGCCCGGGCTCATTCCTCGGCATGGGCTGCCAGCCGGCGACTTCTATCGGCACGATGGCGGGAGTGCCGTGCACCGCCGACCCGGCCGGGCACACCACCATCACCATCAAGGGGAACGTCACCGCCATCTTGGCGAACACCGTCCTGATGAGAGGAATGACGGTCAAGGGGAACGTCACGCTGATCGGAGGAGGCGGTGACATTCCCTGGTCGATCAAGGGCAACACGATCGGCCGCAACCTCACGGTAATCGGGGTGACGGCCGACTGGCTCGGCGTGCAATTCAACCGGATCGGCGGCAACGCGACGCTAATCAAGATCACGGCGACCGACCCGGGCGACCCGGGCCGCTCCGTCGCCGTCGTCGAAAACACGGTCGGGCGGAACCTCATCTGCACGGGCCTCGCCCCAGCGGTGTCCGGAGGTTTCATCCCCGGCGAGGTCAACCACGTCGGGGGCAAGGCAATCGGTCAGTGCGCATCCCTGGTCTGACCTCGTTCGCATCCCGTCCGTCCGCCACCCTGGGCTCAAGGGGTGGCGGACGGGCGCTGTGACGAGTGGTTTTCCGCCAGGGGCGAGTGGATGTCCCGTTACCGGCGCAGGCACCCGTTTAGCGCGGCGCCGCAACCGAAGACCAGCAAGGCCAGCTTTAATCCATAACAGGCGCGGGACCATCACGCTCGGGACCAGAGCGTCGAAGTTGGCGGCTTTGGAGGCAATGAAGAACGAATCGCCTTCCAGTCCGTGGACCACCTCGTCAAGCCTCCAGCGGCGTCGTCCGGCGCACATAATCACCTCCGGAGTCGCTAGAGAGAAACTCACCACCCCGCGACCGGCCGATCGTATTCGGCGTTATCGAGCACTTCGACATCTCTCATGATGCTCCTGCCGGTAGCGCAGAATGCTCCGGGCGAGCCCGACGATCTGGCGTCGGATTCTGGCGCCAGCGACCACTGGTTCGTCGTCGGGGCGAAGGCGAGAGCCGTCGTTCTGGGCGCGCGCCTGTTCCGGCCGACCACGGACTGGAGCCCGTCGTCCGCCGTGGATGGCTCATAGCCGCCAGGAGACAGCGGAACAGCTGGCATGACGGTAGAGCCAGTCAGATCAGCGGCGGCCAAAGGTTGGGACGGCGCGGGCGCGCCGGGCGGGGCCTCCCAAGGCCGAGCGACGGCGCTGACGCCGGGCCAGCGGCGCCGTGAGTCACCGCCTTGATCTAAGAAAGGCACAATTCGGCAACGCACGCGGGCGGGCTGTCAAAATCGGGAGCGTTGCCACCTGGCCGTGGCGTCTGATTGCTCCCGACGCTGCGCGCGCTGCGGGCTATGTTCGGGCGTGCGCTGCTAGGCGGATGGTGCCGACGACGCTCCAATCCCAGTGCCGCTCGGGGCCGTGCTGGATGACGAGATTTAGCGCGCTGATCTCGATGTCGCGGCTTGGGAGCTGCAAGCCGAGCGCGTCAATCAAGGGCTGGGCGGGCTGGTTAGAAATGCTGTAGCAGATCGTGATGTGCGGGGTCCAACGCGCCGGAACTGCCTCAGTTTCCTGACTGTCAGTAGCTAGCCGTGTCGCCTGCAACGCTGCGTCACGCAAGGGCTGGAGCGCCTCGGCGGGCATGACGCCAAGCATGATCGCCTCGGGGTGATAGAGGACCCGGCCGAGTGTGACGGTAACAGGTGGGACGTCGGCAAGGAGCGTCGCCGCCGTATGGGTCATCCGCTGGAGCTGCTCGTCGGAAAAGCTCGCGGCTGGTCCGACGACTGCGGTTGTCATGTGCAGCCACTCGTAGGGCGTCATGTGAAGGCCTCTGGCGAACGGTGCCAGCCGCCGCTGAGCCTGCCCGGCGAGGTCGGCCACCTTGGGCTGATCCTTCATCAGCATGTGCCAGTACACGGTGCCTTCACCGGGGCCGTCCTCGCGGCGGTCGTGCCAGCGATCGGCCATCTGGGCTGGCAACGTCATCCGATCTCCCTGGCGTGCAGCGGCAGAGCGGTAGCCCGAAAGTCGCGGATCTGCCGTCGCAGGCCCTGGGCAGCCAAGCTGGCGGCAAATCGCGGCCGGGCTAGGTGCCCGTCGAGGTCGGCCAGCCAGCCGGTCACCGTGGCTATTCGGTACTCCGGGGCTAGCGTAAGCATCGGGCTGACCTCCTCGATAGCCCCGTCGAGCGAGTCGCGCTGAAGCTGCGCTATCGCAGCACCGACGCGCACCTGCGCCCAGGTGCCTGGGATGTGCGGATCCCCGGCGTCCCATCCTCGATCAGCTCCCTCTGCGGCTGCCAGCGCGCCGCCAGGGTCTCCTGTCCTCAGCAGGACCGAAAGTCGGAATATGGCCCTGCGCTCGGCCGGGAAGGACCACGGCGAACCCCTGGCACCGTACGCGGGCAGCACGTCAGCTATCTGGTCGGCTCGCGTTAGCGCCTGCCGGGCACGGTGCTGGTCACCGAGCAGCGCTGCCGAGTTGGCTTCGTAGTAGGCAAGCTGGACGCTCATCGGATCGACCGAGCCGTGCTCGAAACCTCGCCGGGCAAGATCCGCCGCCGCCGCATAGTTGTGCTGCCATCGCGCCGTCTTTGCCAGGGCATACATGGCGTTCGCAGAGCTAGCGTCGGCCTCCCGGAGGAATACCACGGCAGCCTGACCGTACCTCTCGGCCTCGTAGTCCTGGCCGAGGTCGCCGAGAAGAACGCTGGCGTGGGCGAGAATGCTTCCTTCGATACGCATTAGCTCGCGCGTCTGCCGTAGGCGCTGCCGTCCGCTGCGTAGCAGCAACTGCGTCTTCCCGTGCGCCTGGAGCAACTCAGCTAGAAGCCGATGAGCGGGAACCTGGGTGTGCCGCTCCGCAAGTCCGGCTGTCGCCCGGCTGAGTGTCGTCAAGTGATTTGGCCCCACTGGTCGGCGTGAATTTTGGCCCCGTGTCGTGGCCGTGGCGGGGGTTATTGCTGGCCGGGCTGGAAGAGGTCGTCGCCGTCGCTGCCGCCGAGCAGGAACGTGAAGCGGTTCAGGTCGTGGCGGAGCTGGGCGAGGTCGTAGCCGGGGTGGCCGGTGAAGCCGGTGAGCGACGCGCTGAGGGTGTCGTGGTCGGCGGTGAGCCAGCCGGTGAGGAATTGCAGCATTTCGGCGAGCTCGGCGGCGTCGCCGGGGTTCAGGCTGAGGTCGGGCATGATCGGTAGTCTTCCGGGTCAGCTGGCTTTCCTGGCGCGGGTGGTGGTCTTGCTGGTGCGCAGCCGCCAGGACTGGGTGCCGGTCTCGAGGATGTGGGCGTTGAAGGTGACGCGGTCGACGATCGCGGCGACCAGGCGGGGGTCGGGGAACACGGTTCCCCATTCGCTGAACGGGAGGTTGGTCCCGATGGCGATCGAGGCTCTTTCCTCGCGCGCGGTGATGATCTGGAACAGCAGCTCGGCGCCGCGGGGATCGACCTGGACGTAGCCGAGCTCGTCGAGGAGCAGGAGGTCCAGGCGGGCGTAGCGGCCGACGACGCGGGACAGCGCGCGGTCGTCGGCGGCCTCGACGAGCTCGTTGACGAGGGCGGCGGTGGTGACGTAGCGGACCCGGCGTCCCTGCTCGCAGGCGGCCAGGCCGAGGCCGATGAGCAGGTGGGTCTTGCCGGTGCCGGAGTCGCCCAGCAGCACGACGGGCTCGCCGGCGTCCAGGTAGGCGCCGGTCGCCAGGCGCGCGAGGTGCGCGGGGGTGATGGCGGGGACGGTGTCGGTGCTGAAGTC
>JALYTU010000780.1 GCA_030854125.1 Actinomycetota bacterium
GCCCACGAGCACGCGGATCGTGATCTTGTATCGCCCCACGGGAAGGAAGTGACCCTTGACCTTGCGGATGCGGATCACGTTCTTGCCTGGGTGCGCCGGGATGCGGAGCGTCACCTTGAGGCGGTCGGAGCTGGCCATAGACGCTCCCGTGGCCGATGAGGGCGGACGGGTGATCGTTAGCTGCACAGATGCCGCCTGCCGCGAGCTCCAGATCACCGACGAGCGCATCAAGAAGACCTTGAAAGTCGCTACGTGACCAAACGTGATCGGCCGGGACGGGCCGCGCAGCGAGGTGACAATAGCCTCGAGAGCGGGCTTGATGACCAAGTTCGGCGGCGGCGGCGGCCCGTTGATGGTGATCGTCACGGTCGCCATCGAGCAGCCGCCGAGATTGCAGGCGCGGTAGCTGAACGAGTCGGATCCCAGGTAGTCGCCGTTCGGCGTATAGGTGGCGGTTTCGGAAGGAGGCGTGCCGGTTAGGCCGACGTTCCCATGGGCCGGAGCGGGTGCGAGGATCACGTAGGAAGTCGGAGAGTTCGTGCAGGACACGTTCACCGCGACCGACTGGTTCGCGTGCGTGCTAACCGAAGCATTCGTGCAGACCGGCGCCGGTGGCTTGGTGATGGTGATCGTGATGGTCGCTGTGTTGGTGGCCTGACCCCCTGAGTTCGGTCCGACCCGTATGAGAGTTTCTCGCGCCTATGAGAATGGGCGAGGAAGGAACTCTGATGAAGCGACGCAGGCACACGCCGGAGCAGATCATCCGCAAGTTGCGCGAGGCCGAGCGGCTGCTCGGTGAGGGCAAGACGATCCCGGAGGCCGCGAAGGCGATCGAGATCAGCGAGCAGACGTATCACCGCTGGCGTAACCAGTACGGCGGGATGAAGGCCAACGAGGCGAAACGGCTGAAGGAGCTTGAGCGCGAGAACGCGACGTTGAAGCGGATCGTCGCCGACAAGGAGCTCGAGGTCGTCGCGCTGAAGGAGATATCCCGGGGAAACTGGTAGGCCCGGTCCGCCGGCGCCGGGCGGTCGCGATGGTGCGCGACCGCCTTGGCGTCAGCGAGCGCTGGGCATGCCGGGTGGTGGGGCAGCATCGCTCAACGCAGCGTCGAGAGCCCGTGCGCGCTGTCGATGACGCGGGGTTGCGGGCTGAGCTGCGCAAGTTCTCGGTGGACCGTCCGCGGTGGGGGTACCGTCGTGCGCATCATCATCTGCGGGAGCAGGGCTGGGAGGTCAACCGCAAGCGGGTGCAGCGCCTGTGGCGCGAGGAAGGGCTGCGGGTACCGCAGCGCAAGCGCAAGCGTCGGCGGCTGGGCGACTCGACGGTCCCCGCTCAGAGGCTGCGGGCCGAGCGGCCCAACCAGGTGTGGGCATTCGATTTTCAGTTCGATCAGACGGCTGACGGGCGCGTCCTGAAACTGCTCAACGTCGTCGACGAATTCACCCGCGAAGCGCTGGAGATGCTGGTCGAGCGCCGCGTCGACGCCGACCGAGCCGTGGAGGTGCTTCAGCAGCTCACCGCCGAGCGTGGCGCTCCCGAGCACCTGCGCTGTGACAACGGGCCGGAGATGACCGGGCACGCGCTCAGAGACTGGTGCGTGATCTCCAAGGCCGGGACGGCGTTCATCGAGCCGGGCTCGCCGTGGCAGAACCCGTTCGTGGAATCCTTGCACTCCCGAGTACGCGACGAACTCTTAGATGTCGAGGAGTTCTCCTGCCTAGCCGAAGCGCGCGTCGTGATCGGCGACTGGAAGCAGGACTACAACCGGTGCCGGCCCCACAGCTCGCTTGGGATGCTCGCACCGACCGTGTTCGCCGCCCAGCTCGCGGCCGCTGCCGGGGTATGAGACCGAAACTGCGGCTGGGGAAGGCAACCGAGAGCGCCCCGGCGTTCCAGCGTTCACCGCCGACCTTGGCGGTCATCTCACCCCAACCGCGTCAACGGCAGAGTCAGCGCTGTGGAAGACCAACGACCTCAAGCTCAGCGAGCGACGACCGCCCGCCCCGCTACGGTGCCGAGCAACGACACCCACCCAACTCTCACCACGGGTGGACCGAAGAACGGGGTCCGGTCAGCCCGAGTGTGTCGTACCGGTTCTTGTCGCTATAGCC
>JALYTU010000146.1 GCA_030854125.1 Actinomycetota bacterium
ACCGCGACCTGGCTCCCGCGCCGGTCCGCGACCCCATAGGCGACCGCGATGTCCACCGCGGGCAGGTCACCGAGCGCACTGCGGATCGGCCCCGTGAACACCGGACCCGCCGGGGTCCGGATCAACTCGCGGACGTTGTCCAGGCGGAAGTAGTCCCCGTCGGCGTCGCGCACGAACAGGTCACCGGTGGCCAGCCAGGCGTCGTCGCGCGCGAACACGCCGCGCAGAGCGATCGTCGAGGTGCCGGTGGTCTCGCGCGAGCGGGCCAGCAGCATGCCGGTCTCGCCCTGGGGTGAGCGCACGACGAAGCCGTCGTCGCCGAGCACGAGCTGCTCGGATCCAAAGTCATAGGCCGCCAGCGCTACCTCCGGGCTGCCCGGCAAGGGGCGCCCCATTGCGCCGGGCTTGGCGCCGCTGACGTTGACGAGGACCGCCCCGGTCTCGGTCGACGCGTAGAACTCGAGCACGCGGGCCGGCGCAAAGCGCCGCTGGACTCGCTGCCAGAGCCCTCGCGGCATCCCCGAGCCGATGAACAGACGTACCGGGTGATGGCGTTCGCCCGGCTGGGGTGGCGCGGCGACGAGGTCGTGCAGCATCGTCCACGTGTAGGAGGCGACGGTCACGCCGTAGCGCCGGACCTCCTGCCAGTAGGTGTCAGGCTCAAAGCGGGTCGCCATCGCCAGCCGCGCTCCGCCGGCGATCGCCCCGCCAACGCTCATCATCAGCCCTGAGGGGTGATACAGCGGGGTCACGCTGTAGACGGTGTCGGCATCGGTCAGCGCCGCGGCCGCGGCGGTGCCGAAGGCGGAAGTGACCCATCGGCCGTTGGTGACCCGGCTCATCCGGATGCCGTCACCCGATCCGGTGAAGACGATGAAGGCCAGGTCCCCGGCCCGGCCCGGGTTGGCGCGATACCAGCGCGGCAGCGCAACGCGGTCGGGGTTGATCTGCTCCATGTCGGTGGCCAGCGGAACGCCGAGGTCCCGCGGACCTCCGCCGCCGCCGAGCACGAAGCTGTGAACCGCGCCCAGCTCTGCCGCCAGCGAGGCCCGCTCGGGATCGGTGATGATCCGCCCGACCTGCCCGAGCGCCGCCTCCCGGGCGACATCACCGTCGGGGCGCAGCATTACCGACACGGCTCCGAGCCGGTTGAGTGCGACGGATAAGGCCAGTGCGCTCGGGCGCGCCCCCATCAGGACGCCGACGTGCTCGCCCTGGCGCACGCCGATCGCGATCAGCCCCCGGACCACGTTGTCGATTCGTTCGTTGATCTCCCGCGAACTGTGGGCCCGATCCTCGAACAGGAAGAAGATGTCATCGGGCGCGCGGCGCACGCGCTCGGCCACGAGCAGCCCGAGCGAGATCCGGGTGCTCGGCTGGACCTGCTCCAGGCGCACCAGCCGCGGCAGCTGCCCCGCGGCCTCGCGGGTCAGCTCGCGCATCCCTCGGGCGGTGCGACGGGTCGCGCCGGCCATCGAGCGGGCGATGCCGCCGCCGACCGCGCTGGCCAGCTCGACCCCGTAGCCGACCCGGTTGCCGACCCGCGGCGAGAGCTCGGCGTTCAGATCGTCGGGAATCTCACTCAGGCCGTCGGGCTGATCACCCTCACCGTCGCGCCAGCGCACCCACTGCGCCACCGTCGGCCAGCTGACCTGGTTGGCGGTCGAGCCGACGACGAGCCCGAAATGCCCGGCCTCGAGCGCGAGCTCGTAGATCTGCGCCCGGGGCGCGGCCAGCCGGATTGCTCGCACGCCGGCAGCCGGGGCGATCTCGTCCACGGTCCCCACCACCGACAGGATCGGGCTGTCGATGTCGGCCAGCGTCAGGAGCTGGCTGTCGACCACGAAGCCGCCTTCGAGCAGGCGGTTGTGAGTGATGAACTGCTGCAGGAAGTCGGCCATCGCCGGCCCTGGCCACGCCACCCAGCCGTCGGCCTCCAGAAAGCGCCGCTGGCCCTCGCGGGGCAGCAGCGCGTCGCGGTCGTGCAGCTGAAGTAGGAAATCGAGCCGGCTGCGGGCGGCCTTGACCGGGTCCAACATCCGAAAACCGGTCCGGCTGGCCCATGCGGGCAGTGCCCCACCCCGGAGGATCTGGTTGGTAATCACGCCGGCGATCCCGCTGGCGAACTGCTCGGGGATCCCAAACGGCATCCCCAGCCGGGTATCGACCGGGCTGCCGAAGGTGATCAGCGACGACAGCGCCTTGCCGCGCCGATAGGCCGCCGTCTGGTAGACGAACATCCCGCCCTGGGAGTACCCAGCGAGGTGGACGTCGCGACCGGTCGCGCGGTGCACGCGGTCCACCGCGTCGGAGACCGCGATCACGTGGTCGGCGAGGGTACGCTCCATGCCACCCTCCTCGCGCTCGGGCGCGCCGAAGTCGACCACCCACGGGTCGGCTCCGTGGTCACGGAGCAACGTGACCGCGCTCGTCGCGGGCGAGACGTCATAGATCTCGGCGGCGAGCATCAGCGGCGGCACGAGCAGGATCGCCGGCCGGGCGCTCGGCGCGCCACCGTTTCCAATGTCGTCGGCGTAGTAATGGCGCAGCCGGTAGACGCGGTGCTCGGCGGCGACCGTGTAGGGCGAGGGCTCTTCGTCGGTGGCCAGCCCGCCGAAGCGGGCAACCTCGAGCGCGTTCTGCGCCGCTGCGCCGAGGCGCCCGACCGGGCCGGTGATCGTCTTGGGCAGCAGAGCCATGGTGCGCTGGACATCATCCCCGATTCCAGGCCTGTGCACTATTGTCCGGGCTCGAGGATGAGCGCGTTGAACCTGGAAACGGTAGAGCTTGAGCGCGTGGGCCGGGTGGCCCGCGTGGTGCTCAACCGTCCGGACGCGCTCAACGCGTGGACCAAGCAGCTCGGCCGTGAGGCGCTCGCCGCACTTGATGAGGCCGCCGACGATCCCGAGGTGCGGGCGATCGTCATCACGGGCGCAGGCCGCGCCTTCTCCTCCGGCGCCGACCTCAAGGCCGGCGGCGAGCTCAATGACAACGGCCGCCCCGATGTCCTGACCCCGCTGCGGGACGTCTACAACCCCTTCATCCTGCGGGTGCGCACCGTGCCCAAACCGGTGATCACCGCCGTCAACGGGCCCGCCGTCGGAATCGGCTGCTCGCTCGCATTGGCCGCCGATCTCGTGCTCGCCGCCCGCTCGGCCTACTTCCTGCTTGCCTTCGTCAACATCGGGCTAGGCCTGGACGGCGGCGCCTCGCAGCTGCTCACCGCCCGGGTCGGTCACGCGCGCGCGTTTGAGATGGCCTACCTCGGCGAGCGAATCTCCGCCGAACAGGCGCAGGCGTGGAACCTCATCAACGAGGTCGTTGATGACGACACGCTCGGCGCCCGCGCAATGGAGCTGGCCGAGCGTCTGGCCGCGGGACCCCCCGGTTCGTACGCCACGATCAAGCGCACGATCAACGACGGTGCCTACGCCGGCTTCGCGGAGCTGCTCGACCTCGAGGCGGTGCTCCAGCAGGAGCGGGCCGAGTCCCAGGACTTCGTCGAAGGCGTGCTCGCCTTCATCCAGAAGCGGCCGGCTGAGTTCGGCGGCAGCTGACGCCCGTGAACCTCGCGCAGACCCTCCTCGACAGCGCCGAGCGGGATCCCGCGCACATCGCCCTCAAGCTCGACGACGTCGAGCTGAGCTACGAGATGCTCGCCGGGGCAAGCGCCCACATCACCGGGCTGCTCGCCGAGCACGGCTTTGAGCGCGGCGATCGCGTCGGGATCATGCTGCCCAACGTTCCCCACTTCCCCGTCGTGTATTACGGCGTGCTGCGGGCCGGCGGGATCGTCGTGCCGATGAACGTCCTGCTCAAGAAGCGCGAAGTCACCTTCTATCTGCAGGACTCCGGTGCCAAGTTGCTGTTCGCCTGGCACGGGTTTGCCGAGGATGCCCAGGCAGGCGCCCAGGCGGCCGGCGCCGAGTGCATCCTGGTCGAACCCGAACGCTTCCAGGACATGGTCGGTGCCGCGAACCCCGACACCAGCGTGGCCGAGGCTGCCGACGACGACACGGCGGTCATCCTCTACACCTCGGGGACCACGGGCCAGCCCAAGGGTGCCGAGCTGACCCACGCCAACCTGGTCCGCAACGCGGAGGCGTCCCGGGGCCTGTTTGGGCTCGGCACCGATGCCGTCGTCCTCGGCGCGCTGCCGCTGTTTCACTCCTTCGGTCAGACCTGCGGCATGAATGCGACCCTCGGCGGCGGCGGGACGCTCAGCCTGATCCTCCGGTTTGACCCTGGCAAGGCCCTGGAGATCATCGCCCGCGACAAGGTCAACGTCTTCCAGGGCGTCCCGACCATGTACGGGGCAATGCTGCACCACCCCGGCCATGAGGACGCCGACACCTCGTCATTGACGGTCTGCGTCTCGGGCGGCTCGGCGATGCCGGTCGAGCTGATGCGCGGCTTTGAGGAGGCGTTCGGCTGCAAGGTGCTCGAGGGTTACGGCCTGTCGGAGAGCTCGCCGGTAGCCTCCTTTAACCATCCCGACCGCGAGCGCAAGCCGGGATCGATCGGCACCCCGATCGACGGGGTAGAGATGAAGGTCGTCGACGACGACGACGGCGACGTCGCCCAGGGTGAGGTCGGAGAGATCGTGATCCGCGGCCACAACGTGATGAAGGGTTACTGGGAGCGCGACGAGGCGACCGCCGAGACCGTCCGCGACGGGTGGCTGCACACCGGGGACATGGGCCAGATCGACCAGGACGGCTACTTCTTCATCGTGGACCGCAAGAAGGACCTGATCATCCGCGGCGGCTACAACGTCTACCCGCGCGAGATCGAGGAGATCCTCTACGAGCATCCCGCGGTCCGCGAAGCGGCGGTCGTCGGCGTGCCCCACGACGAGTACGGCGAGGAGATCGGCGCCGCCGTCGCACTCAAGGCCGGCGAGTCGGTGAGCGAGAGCGAGCTGCGCGAGTTCGTCAAGGAGCAGGTCGCCGCCTACAAGTATCCGCGGCAGGTGTGGTTCGTCGATGACCTGCCCAAGGGCCCGACGGGCAAGATCCTCAAGCGAGAGATCACCCCGCCCGACGTCGAGGGGTAAGGATGGCGGTCACGGTGCGTCCCGCGGGCAGCGCCGACGTCGCCCAGATCCACGCCTTCATCGCCGAGCTGGCCGAGTATGAGCGGGCCGGTGGCCAGGTGGTCGGCACCCCCGAGATGCTCGCCGACGCGCTGTTCGGGGAGCCTGCCGCCGCCGAGGCGCTGATCGCCGAGATCGACCAGGCGCCGGCCGGCTTCGCGCTCTTCCACGGCACCTTCTCGACCTGGGAATGCCGGGCCGGGCTCTGGCTCGAGGACCTGTACGTCTCCCCCCCGCACCGGCGCGCCGGGGTCGGCGGCGTCCTGCTCGCTGCCCTGGCCGCGATCGCGGTCAAGCGCGGCTGTCCGCGGCTGGAGTGGAACGCGCTGGACTGGAACGATCCGGCCCTGCGTTTCTACGCCGGCATCGGCGCCGAACGCCTGTCGGAGTGGGAGCTTCACCGCCTCAGCGGTGAAGCGCTCCGGCGGATCGCGGCCTGAGGACCGCCACCCCGGAATGGGGATCGTGCGCGATCGCGGGCTTCACCCTGCGCCCCCAGGCCGCCCGAACCGGGCACGGGCGCGCGTAGAAAAGCCCCACCGAGGCGGGGCTTTTCCGTAGCAGGCCTGTAAGCCGGATCTTGTCGAGAGCAGTCATCCATCTGAGCGGCCTACCCGGACCTTGGCGGGTCACCTGCAAACGGTCCTGCTTGGCCTAGCATCGGGTGGGGTTTGCCGGGCCGCCGCGTCACCGCGACGCCGGTGCGCTCTTACCGCACCATTTCACCCTTACCGGCCTGGGGCTCTGCAGCGGCTCCAGGCTTAGGCGGTGTCTTTTCTGTGGCACTTTCCCGCGGGTTTCCCCGGGTCGGCGTTACCGACCACCCTGCCCTGTGATGTCCGGACTTTCCTCGAAGGCGAACCTCCGCGACTGCTCAGCCTGCGTCGCGGACGATAGCGCCACCGGCCGCGACCGTGTGACGGGATCCGGCGACCGCGGCCCCGATCACCCCAGTGTGCTCTGACAGCTCGAGCAGTGACCGCCGATCGGCCGCGCGTGCGCGCCGTATGCCGGGGCCATCTGCTCCCCGCACACCAGACAGGCGACCGGACGGTGGGCGGCGAGTCCCTCCCACGCCCCGGACAGCACCTCGTCCAGGGTGGGATCGCCGCCCAGACCGTCCAGAAGGCCTGGCGCCGGGCACGGCTCACCGCGCCGGCGAGCGGGCCGCCGCGTGTACGCGAGCGCGCTCACGAGATGTTCCTCATCAGGCCGACCACGCGCCCGAGCACCCGCACATCGCGGCTGCGGATCGGCTCCATGGTCACGTTCTCAGGTTGCAGCCGCACGTGATCTGACTCTTGGAAGAAGCGCTTGACGGTCGCCTCCTCACCCACCAGTGCGACCACGATGTCGCCGTCGTTGGCCGTGTCCTGAGGGCGGACGACGACGAGGTCGCCTTCGATGATCCCGATGTCCTTCATCGACTCCCCACGGACGCGCAGCAGGTACTCGCCGTCCCCGCCGCCCGCGAACGTCGGAGTCTGGATGTACTCCTCGATGTTCTCCTCGGCCAGCACCGGCTGGCCCGCGGCGACCTGACCGACAAGTGGCAGCCCGGGATTCACGAAGCCGCGGACTCCGGCGGCGGCTCGGTCGAGAAGCTCGATCGCCCGAGGCTTGGTGGGATCGCGGCGCAACATCCCGATCCGCTCGAGGTTGGCCAGGTGCGCGTGGACCGTCGAGGACGAGGCGAGACCGACCGCCTTGCCGATGTCGCGCACCGTCGGCGGGTAGCCGTACTTGGCCGAATACCGCT